>PUNU01000040.1 GCA_003551865.1 Syntrophomonadaceae bacterium | reverse complement strand
TATGCCATAGGGGACGGTTCCATCGTTTTCCCTTCGGCCTTCGCTACGCTCAGGAACGCTCGAACCGTCCCCATGGCACAGCTTTTCACTCAACAAGGACAATAGGCTGAGTAGTTACGAATAATGGTATTAATTGCAAAGGTATTTCGTGCAGGAGGGCTGCAGTGCCTGTAATTAACGGCTTGGAAATAATACTTACCTTCCGCTATATTATTTGTTACAATATTAGAAGTGACGAGCGCAAGGAAATAATGGACGGAGACACCATGAAGCAGGTAAGAGAGGAACACATAGAAATCAGACGGGCTCTACCGGCGGATGAAGATGCTGTATGCCGGTTATGGGGCCTGCTGCTTGAATTTTACCAAAAGCAGGCCGACCCGGAAGTGCTCAGGAGCAGTTTTCGCTATGTGGTCGAACACCCCCAAAAAGTCCTCATTTTTATTATCCTTATTGAAGGCGTGGTAACCGGGACTATAAGCTTGCACCTGGGGCATTTTTCTACCTGGAGCAACAACTGGTACGGCCACCTGGAAGACCTGGTCATAGACCCGGCCTACCGGGAAAGCGGTCAGGCCGAGCGCCTGATCAGACATGCCATCAAGGCAGCCAGGGCAAACAACTTGAGCCGCCTGGAATTAAATGCCCTTAACAATAACACTGCCGCCCGCAGGCTTTACGAGAAGCTCGGGTTTAACACCAACTCGGTAGTTTACGAGCTCCCCCTGAGCTGACAGGTCCTTTCCGGCCTTGATTGTGCCTGGAAACCGCCCATGCTTCTATCCTTTTGTGCACAATAGCCAGGGTTAACACCGGAAGCCGAAAACGATCAAGAGCTGAGGCTGCAGTGTTTAAAAACACCATGAAAATACGTAACTGAAGTATTGTTCCTGTCGGGACACAAATACTGGCAGTCCGGTTTTCCGCCGGATTAGAATATGGCGAAAGGAGAACTTAGCAATGCCTGATTACCGGGAAATACCGTTGTGGAAAGATGTAACCCCGGAGGAATGGAACGACTGGCGCTGGCAGGTGCGCAACCGCATAACCGCGCTGGATCAGTTAAAGCAGGTCATCGAATTAAACGAGGAGGAGGCGGGCGGGGTGGAAAAATGCCTGGAAACCTTCCGCATGGCCATCACTCCCTACTACGCTTCCCTGATGGATCCTGAGGATCGCAGCTGCCCGATCCGCAAACAGGCCGTACCTGCGCCCCTGGAAGTCGAGCATTCCGGTTCGGACATGACCGACCCCCTCCATGAAGATATCGATTCGCCGGTTGAAGGGATTACCCACCGCTACCCGGATCGCATTTTATTTTTGGTAACGGATCAGTGCTCGATGTACTGCCGCCACTGCACCCGCCGCCGTATGACCGGGACGACCGATAAAGCACGGAGCAGTGAGCAGATCGATGCCGCCATTGATTACGTCCGGAAGACCCCGCAGGTTAGGGACGTTTTGCTCTCCGGCGGGGACGGTCTTTTGATTGCCGACGATTTGATCGAGCACATTTTAAAAGAGCTAAGCGCGATTGAGCATGTGGAAATAATTCGCTTTGGCACCCGGACCCCGGTGGTCCTGCCCCAGCGTATTACCCCCGAGCTCTGCAAAATGCTGGCCGAATACCATCCCATCTACCTCAATACGCATTTTAACCATCCCAAAGAAATTACGGAAGAATCGGCGGCGGCCTGCGCCCGCCTGGCCGATGCCGGCATCCCCCTGGGAAACCAGTCGGTGCTCCTCGCCGGGGTCAACGACTGCCCCCAGGTGTTGAAAAAGCTAAGCCACGAACTGCTTAAAATCAGGGTCCGCCCCTACTACCTATACCAGTGCGACCTTTCCATGGGCATTCAGCACTTCCGCACCTCGGTCAGCGCGGGAATTGAAGCGATCGAAAACCTGCGCGGTCACACCAGCGGCATGGGCGTGCCCACCTTTATCGTCGACGCCCCCGGCGGCGGCGGTAAAATTCCGGTCATGCCCCAGTACTTGATCAGCCAGTCCCCGCACCGGCTGGTCCTGCGCAATTTCGAAGGCGGGGTCTATACCTATACCGAGCCGAAAAGAGAGGTAGATCCGGGCAAGCCCTGCGGCATCTGCGGCGGTACCCACAACCTCTATGACACCGGCGTAGCCTCACTTCTTAACGGTCGTGCCGTAGCCCTTGAGCCGTCGGTTAAAAAGGAAAAAAACTGATGCTTTGACCATTTTTACCCCCTCTCCCCCGGTGGGAGAATACTTACTTTGCTTCCTTACCTTTGGTAGGAGAATACTTGTTTTACTTTTTTACCTTTGATGGGGGAGTACTTACTTTACTCCCTCTCCCCTGGTGGGAGAGGGTCGGGGTGAGGGGGGCATTTGTCCAAAGCTGATAGCTGCCAAAAAAACGAAAGGAGTAGAACGATGATAAAACGTCCGTTCGAACCGCCGACTTCGAAACTGCAGTTTCAAGTTTTAAGTGCCCGCGACATAGCCAGAATAAACGACGCCGCCCTTGAAGTAATGGAGGAAACGGGGGTACGCTTTCCTTCCAGCAAGGCCCTCGACGTCCTGGAGGAAGCCGGCTGCAGCGTTGATCGCGAAACTATGGTTGCCAAACTGCCCTCCGACCTGGTCATTAGAACCATGCGCCAGGCACCGACCCGCTTTTTGTTGGCCGGGCGCGATCCCAAAGATGACCTCTGGATAGACGATCGTACCTCATACCTGTCTACAGACGGCTGTGCCGTCGATGTCTACGACCTGGCAAGCGGCGAACTGCGCCGCTCCAACCGGCAGGATATTACCGATGCCTGCAAAATAGCCGACTACCTGCCCGAGATCTCCTACATCTGGGGGCCGCCGGTGAGCGCCCAGGACATCCCCGCTCACATCCGCCCCCTGCATGAGATACAGGCCGGCATGGAGGGCACTACCATGCACATTCAGCCGGAGACGGTAATCAGTGAAGAAATTGCCCGCTATGCCCTGGAAATGGCCGCAGCCGCCGCCGGCGGGCGGGAAAACCTGCGCAGGCGCCCGCTTTTTTCTTACATGCAGTGCGCCACCGACCCCCTGGGCCAGGACGGCGGCAGCCTGGAGGCTTCGATGGTCGCCGCTGAATGGGGCATCCCCACCGGCTTTATGCCCATGCCCATGTCCTGCGCCACTGCACCGGCCACCCTGGCCGGCAACCTGGTGGTTACCACCGTCGACGCGGTCAGCCCCCTGGTGCTGATGCAGCTGGTCAACCCCGGCACCCCGGTCTATTTTGCCGCCGCCCCGACCGCTATCGACATCAGGACCGGCGGTTACACCGGCGGCGGGCCCGAAGACTTCCTCCTGGCCGCCGCTTTCAGTGAAATTTGCCACTTTTACCAGATCCCCCTGGCCATGGGTGGATTTGCCACCGGGTCCAAGCTGCCCGACTGGCAGGCGGCCGTTGACAACAGCTTTGCCGGATTGATGCCGGTTTTAACCAACACCTCCATCATCAATGGTGCCGGCACCTTAAACGGCTCCAAGATTTTCTCTCTGCAGTGCCTGATCATGGACGCCGAGATCTACAGCATCATCGCCAAAACCTCACAGGGCATCGAAGTAGACGATGACACCCTGGCCGTCGACCTGATCAAGAAAGTCGGACCGGGAGGAAACTACCTGGCCGACAAACATACCCGCAAATACATGCGCGGCATCTGGCAGCCCCTTGTATATGACCGCAAGCCCTACGGGCAGTGGGAAGAAAGCGGCCGCCGGGGCGCCTTTGAGGAGGCCACCGACCTGGCTCGCTGGATCCTCGAAAACCACGAGGTGGAACCGCTTGAAGAAGACCTCAAGAAAGAATTTGCCTCGATTATTGAAAAAGCCGACCGTGAGCTGTCCAAATAAGGGGGATAATAAAAACCATGGAAAAAGCACAACTTTTTAAAGAAATGAAAACTGCCGTCCTGGAAGGGGAAATTGAAGAAGGCGAAGCCCTGGCCCGAAAAGCCCTCGATTTGGGAGCGGATCCCCTCGAGTGCATCGAAGAAGGCTTTGTCGCCGGGATTAACGAAGTCGGTGAGCTTTACGAGGCCGGGGACATGTTTTTACCCGAGCTGGTCGCCGCCGCCGAAGTGATGAAAGAAGCCCTTGCCGTTTTGGAACCGGAGCTTTCCAGGACTCAGAAATCGCGCGAGATCCTGGGCAAAGTGCTCATCGGCTCTGTTGCGCATGATATCCACGACATCGGCAAAGACATCGTCGCTTCCATGCTGACCGCCTCGGGATTCGAAGTGGTAAACCTCGGCATCGACGTGTCGGGCGAAACCTTTGTTGGCAAGATAAAAGAACTTAAGCCCGATATACTGGGGATGTCCGCCCTATTGACCACGACCATGCCCGAGCAGAAAAACGTAATCGAGATGCTGAAAAATGAAAAACTGCTCGAAAACTTAAAAGTAATGGTCGGTGGTGCGCCCGTAAACAAGCAGTGGGCCGATTCCATCGGTGCCGACGGGTTTGCCGAAAACGCCGTCGAAGCGGTCAAAGTGGCCAAAGGCCTGTTAGGGCGGTAAATAATTTCGGGACATGTTAGTTAATTATATTTTCAGATAATTACGAGCAATAATACAGTTTTACATTGCAAAGGTGGGAGAAGTTTACTTTACCCCCCGCCGGAAGAAACGAACTTTGCTCCAGCCTATGTGGGGAGAAGCGAACTTAACTCTCTCTACCCTGGTGGGAGAGGGGCGGGGTGAGGGGAATAAAAAATTTTAAGGAGGCTTTTCCTAATGGGAAAATATAGCTTTGCCGGACAGCCGGCCCTGCGCCTCTTGAGCGACGAGCAGATCAAGGTAATCCACGAAAAAGCCCTGCAGGTGCTCGAGCACACCGGCATCAAGTTTGAGTCCGAAGAGGCCTTAAAAATTTTGGAAGATCACGGCGCCGCCGTTGATTACAGCAAAAAAGTGGCCAAAATCAACCCGCAGATGGTTGACGATGCCGTCAAAAAAACGCCCTCCGCGCTCCAGCTTTACGACCGCGACGGCAGGCCTTCGGCTAACCTTGAAGGCGGTAACATCCATTTCGACCCGGGTTCTTCGTTGATCCGCTTCGTTGAATCCGACGGCGAAACCGTCCGCAGCTCGCAGTCAAAAGACCTGGCCCGGATCTGCCGGGTTAACGATGCCCTGGACAATATCCATCTGCAGTCCACTTCTGTAGTCTGCTACGATGTTCCCAAGCCGATCGGTGACTGCTACCGCCTCTATATCTGCCTGAAAAATTCTCCAAAACCGGTTATTACCGGGGCTTTCAGCGTAGACGGGATCAAATACATGCGCAAAATGCTGTCTGCAATGGGTGGCGGCACAGATCAGCTCAGGGAGAAGCCGGTGGCCGTATTTGATATTTGCCCGTCACCGCCCCTGAAATGGACCCAAATCAGCTCGCAGAATATTATCGACTGCGCCCGCTTTGGCCTGCCCATGGAAACTGTTTCCATGCCCATGCCCGGCGCGGCCACCCCGGTTACCCTGGCCGGTTCGGTCGTTGTCCACACCGCTGAAACCTTGAGTGGGGTGGTCCTGGCCCAGTGCGTGAACCCTGGAACTCCGGTGGTTTACGGTGGGGCGCCGGTTCATTTTGACATGCGCTTCGGCACCACGCCTTTAAGCGCCGTCGAAGCCACGATGATCGCCGCCGCCTATTCGCAGATGGGCAAGTATTTCGGCCTGCCCACCCATACCTACGCCGCCCTGAGTGACTCGAAGGTCATCGACATGCAGGCCGGCCTGGAAACCGGGATCAGCGGGCTGATTGCCCAGCTTGCCGGCATAAACATGATTTCCGGTGCCGGATCACTTGACTTTGTAAGCTCTTTCAGCATCGAGAAACTGGTTATCGACAATGAAATATGCGGTATGGCCCTGCGCCTGCACCGCGGCATTGACTGCTCGCCCGAAGCGCTGGCTGTCGAGTTGATCGAAGAGTTGGGGCCGGGCGGCGCCTACCTTGAAGCCGAGCACACCTTCAGCCACTTCAAGAAAGAACCCTACATACCTTCCAATGTGATTGACCGCAGGGACCGCGGCAGCTGGGTGGAAGGAGGAAAGAAGGACGTTTTCCATCGGGCACAGGAACGCGTGGAGGAGATCAACGAAACTCACACCCCCGCCCCGTTGGACAAAGAGAGGGAGGAAGAACTGGACCGGGTCACCGGGGAAATAATGCAGGAGCTGGGTATTGACAGCCTGCCCCTTGGACCGCGGTAAGAACTGAAAAACAAATTAAAAACCGGGAGCCGTTGCGCTCCGGGACAAACGGGGGCACGTTTAAAAGCGTGCCCTTTAAAAAAATTTTATGGAGCCGGCTGTCCAGGTTAGGCTTACTCACCACCGGCAAACCGCCGGCCGGCCTCGAAGGCCTGACTGTTTACTGCAACCAGGTGGGCCTTGATTTCTTTTTCCATCACCTGCAGCCATTTATCCCCGGGAAACGGCATAAAATAAGCCAGGATACCGAGCAAAAAGGTATTGACTGTGCGCGGGTTTTGTTTTACCGGTTCCAGCGACAGGGCGTCAACTGCAACCAGCCGGCCCACTTTGCTTTTGATTTCTTCCAGGATGCCTTCGGGGTAAGGCGTTTTGCCGGTCAGCACCGGCAGAGGATCCAACTGCTGGTTGTTAACAATGACCGTTCCGCCCGGGGAAAGAAAAGGAAGCCAGCGCAGGGCTTCCAGCTTTTCGAATGAAAGCAGGATATCACCGTCTCCCCGGGGCACCAGCGGGGAATAGACTTTTTCACCGATCCGTACATGAGTGATTACACTGCCGCCCCTTTGAGCCATACCGTGGGTTTCGGCGGTTTTAACATCCAGACCCTCTGCCAGAGCCAGCGAGGCGATGATCCGCCCGGTCAGGATGGTGCCCTGTCCGCCCACGCCTGCGATCAGGATATCGATTTTAGCCACTGCTTTCACCCGCCTTTCCGGCTGCCTTTTTTATCGCTTCAAAGCGGCAAAGCTGTTCACAAAGGCCGCAGCCGCTGCAGATGGCGGCGTTGATTTTTGCCTTTTCCTCCTGCAGGCTCAAGGCCGGACAGCCCAGGCTGATACAGCTTTCACAGCCGTTGCACTGCTCCCGGTCGATGTAAAACGGTTCAGCAACTGTGTCAAGCAAAAAGACGCAGGGACGCCGCACAACGATTACGGACGGCTCCCGCCGGGCCGTTTCGCCTTTAATTGTTTCGTGCAGCTTTTTTAAGTCGAAGGCGTCGACGGTTTCCACCTGCCTGACCCCCAACGAGCGGCACAGGCCCTCCAGATCAACTCCCGGTACAGCTTCTCCCAGCAGGTTGGTTCCCGTTCCCGGGTGGTCCTGGTGTCCGGTCATTGCCGTAGTGCCGTTGTCCAGAATGAGCACGGTCACCGGGGCATTGTTGTAAACCGCGTCGAGCAGGGGCGTGATGCCTGAGTGCAGGAAGGTGGAATCCCCGATCACGGCCACCGTTTTTTCCGCCGAAGCCGGGTTGGCCCTGGCCATACCCACTGCCATCCCGATGCTCGCTCCCATACAGACGGTGGCATCGATGGCCTGCAGGGGCGGCAGGGCCCCCAGGGTGTAACAACCAATGTCCCCCATAACATTTAACTTCAGTTTTTTGAGAGTATGAAAGACCCCGCGGTGCGAACATCCAGGGCACATGATCGGTGGGCGCCCCGGGATATTTTCGCGCACCTCGACCAGCTCCGGTTTGCGCCTGAGCACTTTTTCACGGATTATTTCCACTCCAAGCTCGCCGCAGGAGCCAAACAGCTCCCGGCCTTTGACCGGTACGCCGGTCTGCAGGGCTAAAACCTGTTCCTCGATAAAGGGATCAAGCTCTTCTATAACGATAATTTCTTTAACTGTGGAGGCGAAGCGGCGGATAAGCTCTGTTGGCAGCGGGTGGCTGAAGCCCAGCTTGAGAAAGGCGGCACCGGGCAGGGCCTCGCGGGCATACTGGTAGGACACCCCGCTGCAGATCACCCCGATCTCCTTTGATCCCTCTTCGATGCGGTTAAAAGGGCTAATTTCCGCTTCTTTCTGCAGGGCCCGCAGGCGCTCTTCGACCAGCGGATGCCGCAGGCGGGCAAAGCCGGGCAGCATTACGTACTTGCCCGGGTCCTTTGTAAAGCCGCCGGCCGCTTTTTCCGTTCTCTTGCCGGGGGCCAGGGTGCTTCGCGAGTGGGCAATCCTGGTGGTGCTGCGCAGCAGTACCGGTGTATCGAATTTTTCGCTCAGTTCCAGCCCGGCGGCGGTAAAATCCCGCGCCTCTTCGCTGTCGGAAGGCTCGAGCATGGGGATCTTGGCAAAGCGAGCGTAGTGGCGGTTGTCTTGCTCGTTTTGTGAGCTGTGCATGCCCGGATCGTCGGCCGAAACCAGCACCAGTCCGCCGCCCACCCCGGTGTAGGAGAGAGTCAAAAGCGGATCGGCTGCCACATTGACCCCGACGTGCTTCATCGCTACCAGCACCCGCGCCCCTTCCATCGAGGCGCCGATTGCCGATTCCAGGGCCGTTTTTTCGTTGGGCGACCAGTTGCAGTTAACCCCGGGGTAGCGGGAAAGGTTTTCCATAATTTCAGTGCTGGGTGTGCCCGGGTAGGCGGTGCCCACCGTTACCCCGCCCTCGTAGGCTCCCAGGGCAACTGCTTCATTGCCGGTCATAATTACTCGCTTGCTGCTCAAGGCCCTATTCCTCACTTTCCACAATTCGCTTGGTTTTGCCGGTGGTGCGTTCCAGTGACTTGGGCTCAAGCAGTTTTATCTGCGGGGCCAGAGAGAGCGCTGACCGCAGGCGGCTGCGGATCCTTTCACCCAGGGCCTCGAGCTCTTTGAAGCGGTCGGAAAACCCTTCGGGGGTCAGCTCGACCTGAACCTCCAGGTCCTTGATAAAACCTTTTTGCTTGCGCAGGACCAGCCGGTAGTGGGGGGAGATCTCCGGAAAATCGGCCAGCACTTCCTCGATCTGGGAAGGAAAGATATTGACCCCTTTGATAATAATCATGTCGTCACTGCGCCCGGTAATATAATCCATCCGCCGGGTGGTGCGGCCGCAGGGACAGGGTTCGGAAATGATCCTGGTGATATCGCCGGTGCGGTAACGCAAAACCGGGAAGCCTTCCTTGTTGAGCGGAGTTAAAACCAGTTCACCGGTTTCCCCGTCAGGTAAACCCTCCCCGCTCTGCGGATCGATAACTTCCGGGTAGTAAATATCTTCCAAAATATGCATGCCGCATCTTTCTTCACATTCGCCGGAGATACCGGGCCCGACCACCTCGGTAAGCCCGTAATTAATGGTGGCCTTCAGGCCCCACTGGATTTCGATATCATCACGCATAACCTCGGAGCAGGGTTCACCGCCCAAAAGTCCCAGGCGCAGCTTGAACTCGCGCGGATTGTAGCCCATATCACGGGCCATTTCGGCCATGTAAACGGCGAAAGACGGGGTGCTGACCAGTACCGTGGTTTGAAAATCGTTCATCAGGCTCAGCTGACGTTCGGTGTTGCCGCTGGAAAAGGGGACCACTGTGGCACCCAGTTTTTCCAGGCCGTAATGCAGGCCGAAACCGCCGGTAAAAAGACCGTAGCCAAAAGAGATCTGGGCAATATCGTCGGGCCGCACTCCGGCCATGGTGCAGATTCGGGCCACCGCATCGGCCCAGTCTTCCAGGTCGCGTCTGGTGTAGCCGGCCACGATCGGTTTTCCCGTGGTGCCCGATGAGGCATGGATGCGCAGTATTTTCTCCAGGGGTACCGCAGCCATTCCGTAGGGGTAGGCCTCCCTGAGGTCCTCTTTGCCGGTAAAAGGCACCAGGCTAAAATCTGACAGCTCCCGGATATGCCCCGGTTTAAGTTTAGCCCGGTCAAAAAGGCGGCGGTAAAAAGGGCTGTTGTGATAGGCGTGGGCCACCGACTGCAGGAGGCCGCTTTTTTGCCGGGCCAGTCGCTCTTCGCTGGTTAAAAAATCATTTTGCATCTTTCTCAACTCCTATGGGCTGCGATTAAAAAGTGTATACACGCTCTCCGCCGACAATCGGCACATTGTTGTCTTTGAGGACGGCCAGGGCATCGTCAATTCTCTCAACCCGCATCATGATGATGGCATTGGCGGTCGGTTTCTCGATAAACGAGTAAAGGTATTCTATGTTGATGTTTTCCTTTTCCAGGTATGTAAGCACTTTGGCCAGGCCCCCGGGTTCGTCGGGCACTTCCATGGCGATAACTTCGGTTACGGTGGCCATGAATCCCCCCGCTTTCAGCTCTTTAAGAGCCTTGTCTGGCTGATCGACAATCAACCGCAAAATACCGAAATCTGAGGTGTCGGCGATGGAAATCCCCCGGATGTTAATCCCGGCATCCCCGAGGGTCTGGGCCACCCGCACCATCCGCCCCGACTTGTTTTCGAGGAACACAGAAATCTGCTTAATCATCTTATCCCGCCTCCCTGCAGCTGGAGTTGGTGGTTGGTTCACCACCAGCCCGAACCCTGATCTACATAAGCTGGCGGTGCGCAAACCGCCTCTTTTTGCCGTCTCTGTCAGTCCGGGCATGGATTAAATCATTCAATATGCAATTTAAACATTCCTGCACGGGCTGAAGGATTTTACCGGCAGAGCGGTTAATTATTATATTAAACAGCAAAAAAGGCAAGCCAAATAACTTGCCTGTCGCATTAACTGATTATGGGACCGGTCATCATCTTGGTAAGCATAACAACTATATTTAATCCTAGAGTGCCTTTTTAGTCAATAGTTTTTTAGCCGGCGGAATACCGGATACTACCGGTGGATTTAAATCGCCGGATATAGCTGAAACAGGCGACAAGAAAAGCGAGGTGAACAGCTATGCCTGATCAAAACCACCTTCCCGATCCCGCCTACCTGCGGCTCCCTGTCTCGGAACGGGAAGTGCGGATCGAAAAACTGCAGCAAATAATGGCAAGTTGCACATTCTGTCCCCGGCAGTGCCGGGTTGACCGCCTGAACGGAGAAATCGGCAAATGCGGAGCCCCGGTCGAAGCACTGATCACCAGCGCCGGTCCCCACTTCGGGGAAGAAAGCGTCCTGGTCGGGCCCGGTGGCTCCGGAACAATTTTTTTTATCCACTGCAACCTGGGCTGTGTTTATTGCCAGAACTGGACCATCAGCCGGGGCATCGACCCGGGACGGCAGGTTAACAGCGAGGAACTTGCCCGGATGATGCTCCAACTGCAAAACCGGGGCTGCAGCAATATCAACCTGGTTACCCCGACTCCTTACCTGGCCCGGATTGCCGAAGCCGTGCACCTGGCGGCTGAAAAAGGCCTGCGTCTGCCGGTTGTCTACAACTGCGGCGGCTATGAAGCGGTGGAAGCCCTGCGCCTGCTCGAAGGGTTTGTCGACATCTATATGCCTGATGCCAAGTACGGCTCTGATGCCGCCGGCGAAATATATTCCGGGGTAAGCGACTACTACACCCGCCTGCGGGAAGCCCTTAAAGAAATGCAGAACCAGGTAGGTGACCTGACCTTGGGCCCCGACAACCTGGCCTACCGGGGCCTGCTTGTCCGCCACCTGGTTTTGCCCGAAGACCTGGCCGGCAGTGAAACCATCGCCCGCTTCCTCAGCGAAGAAGTTTCGCCCCACTGCGCGGTCAACGTCATGGCCCAGTATTACCCGGCGCACCGCTCCGGCGAGTTTCCGGTCCTCAACCGCCGCATAACCACCGACGAATTCCTGACAGCCCGTGAGGCCTTCAGGAAGGCCGGCCTCCGCCTGCTTTAACACTGTGTGTCAAGTTATCCTGCTCCGGTTTGGTTGACCCTTTTCACCGTGCTGGTGTAGAATTAAAATATAGAATCCGTGGAAACGAACAGATTGATCAAAAATAATTCAAGGAGGCGTTTTTAATGGCTGGAGCAGTAAAAGAAATAAACGGATCACAATTTGAAAACGAGGTAGTAAAAGCCGACCAACCCGTGCTGGTTGATTTCTGGGCTCCCTGGTGCGGCCCCTGCAAGATGCTCGGACCGGTTCTGGAAGAGATCGCCGAAGAAAAAGGAGACAGCTTGAAAGTAGTAAAAATCAACGTAGACGAAAACCAGGATCTGGCGCAGAAATATGAAGTGATGAGCATACCGACCATGTTTGTATTTAAAGGCGGAGAGGTTGCCGACAGCTTTATGGGGGCGATGGGTAAAAAAGACCTGCTGGCCAAACTGGAAAAGCATCTTTAATTTTGGAAACTCTTTTATCACACTTCTGCCGTTTTTATGGTGCTCCGGGTAATTTTCTGTTTAAAGGGCAGGAAACCGCTTCCTGAAATCGAATAGAGATTGAAAATACTCCGAAGGGACGTGTATCAGCCATGGAACGGGAGATAATCGGCCGGGTGACCCACTATTTCGGCAAAATCGGGGTGGCGATCATTGAACTGGAAAGCATGATGAAGGTAGGCGACCACATTGCCATCGTCGGCTCGACCACCGATCTGGAGCAGAACGTTAAATCGATGCAGGTGGAGCACCAAAATATCGAGGAAGCCCGGGAGGGTGACCTGGTCGGGTTAAAGGTAAAGAATAAAGTAAGAGAAGGCGACACAGTTTATAAACTAAACAAACAGGAATAAACGTGCACTGCAGAGACTATCTGAGCTTAGGTGCATACTTGTTTTTGCTGTTTGTTTGATCCCATAAGGTGATCTGTTGGCGAGCGGAAAAACAAAAAAACGACATGATTCGCTTGATCCGTCGGAAAACAATACCTCCGCCGGTCAACCCGGTAATAATCAAGCCCTGATCGGTATGGTCAGGGCTGTTCCGATCATGCTCGGTTACCTGCCCATCGGCCTGGCTTTCGGGGTGCTGGCTTCCACCGCCGACCTTGACGTCTACAGCACCGTGGCCATGTCGATTTTTGTCTACGCCGGGTCCGCCCAACTGATCGCGGTGGGAATGATTGCCGCCGGCGCCGGGATAGCCGCCGTAACGGTTACCGTTTTTCTTGTCAACCTGCGCCACTTGTTGATGAGCGCTTATCTTGCACCTTACCTCAGACGCCTTAAAACCTGGCAGCAGGCCCTTTTCAGCTACGAAATTACCGACGAATCATTTGCCGTGCATTCCGCCTTTTTTAGACAGTACGGGGTGCCTTCTAATGACCAGCTTTTTTCCTTAAACGTTTCAGCCCACCTGGCCTGGATCACCGGCACCCTGCTCGGAGCCTGGGTAGGCGGCTACCTGGTATTTGATACCGAGGCTTTTGGCATTGACTACGCCCTGCCGGCCATGTTTATTGCCCTGCTGGTTATGCAGATCGATAATTTCCGCCATGTGGGCATTGCCGCCCTGGCCGGAGCGCTGGGCCTGGGCTTTTACCTTGCCGGGATGAACCAGTTTTATATTATCCTGGCCACTATCATTGCCGCCACGGCCGGGGTTTTTCTTGACGGCAGGGATAAAAAAGATGCGGGAAGGGGGTAGGAGTTATTTCAGAAATAGCGTTAATGATTTTTTTAATGGCGGCTGTCACCTACCTGCCCCGGGTCCTGCCCGTTTTGGTCCTTTCCCGCCGCAACCTGCCGGCTCCGGTCGAACGCTGGCTTTCCTATGTGCCGGTGGCTGTTTTAGCCGCCCTGCTTACACCCGCCCTTTTTGCCCCGGCCGGTAAACTTGACCTGGCTTTAACCGCCAACCCGGCTTTTTGGGTCTCGATCCCGGTTTTTGCGATAGCCGTCATTACCCGCAACCTCTTTGCCACCGTCCTCGGCGGCATGCTGCTGATCGCTATTTACAGGCTCTTCATAGCTTAATAGCCTGTCATGCGGGATATTTGGCAGCATTTACCCTATATTTATCCAAATTACGCTGTTTGACCGCCTATTATCCCTTATGATATACTTAGTAGTACAAAACTCAATGAAGCCCTTCCTTTTATTCATATATGTATCAACATTACCGAGTTAGATTTTACCCTATGGGCTGATTACAGCAGCCCTGAAGCAGCTGCATTCTGGCCGGTTTATACATAGAAGAATCGTAACTACTCAGCCTATTGTCCTTGTTGAGTGAAAAGCTGTGCCATGGGGACGGTTCGAGCGTTCCTGAGCGTAGCGAAGGCCGAAGGGAAAACGATGGAACCGTCCCCTATGGCATAG
>PUNU01000175.1 GCA_003551865.1 Syntrophomonadaceae bacterium | reverse complement strand
CCGGTCCACTGGCGGCGGCTGTGCACAATTCGCTGAACGACAACGAGAATCACAACCAGCAGGCCAATGACAACTCCGACCACTGTAATCAGGAAAGTAGTGTACCAGTCAGCAGCCATTAGCGGATCGACCGGCAGCATTATAGCACCGGCAATCATCGATAACGCTCCCCCTATCCCCAGCACTCCGAAGCCTGCGGTAAAAATTTCTGCGGCAATTAAACCCAGGCCCAGGAGCAGTAAAATAATTCCCGTAGTGTTGACATCAAACAAGCCGATGCCGTATATGCCCATTATTAGAAGAATGACTCCGCCCACTTCGGGAACGATGGTCCCCGGGGCGCTTAAACCAAAGTAAATGCCCAGAAATCCGCCCATCAGTACCAGGAATGCTACCTGCGGATCGCTTAGCCAGTTTTGGAACCTTTCTCCCATGGTCATTTCATCCTGCTCGATTGGGGCGTCCGCCGTGTTCAACCGGTAGACTTCGCCCAGCTTTTCGATTTCCTGGCCGTCCACTGCATCCGCCAGCTCATGCACACTGCCGGCCAAATATTCTATCATATCTTTTTCCAGGGCTTCCCTGGCGCCCAGGGTAAGATTCTCGGTGACAAAACGTTCAGCCACATCACCGGGCCGTCCCTGCTCCTCAGCGGTACTGCGCATGTAGGAAGCGTAGAAAGCTACCGTTTTTTCATCGGTGGCCTCGGTCCCTTCCGGTGATATGGCCACCGGTTGAGCGGCACCGACAGTCGTGCCCGGAGCCATGGCCGCTATGTCGGAAGCCATGAGGATAAACGCGCCGGCCGAACCGGCGATTGCTCCCGACGGCGCTACCAGCACGGCGACGGGAACCGGCGCGTTAAGAAACAGCTCGTTAATCTCCATTGTGGCATCGACCAAACCGCCGGGGGTATTAATTCTTACCACCAGCAGCTGTGCCTCCATATCCAGGGCCTCTTCAACCTGCCGCAGGAGGAAATTTTTCTGGCCCGCAGTTATGGCTCCTTCAACTTCAACCAGGTATACGGGCCTCTGGGCCTCGTCCTGATCTTCTGCGTATGCCGGCAGTGCCGGCAGGATAAGGTTTACAATACTGGCAGCCAGGAGCAGTATTACAGCAGCCAGCATTATCTTTTTTATTATAAATACTCTTGTCATCGCTCATTTTCCTTTGCTAATCATTAGTATCTTTATAATAATTATAATATAAATTCATGCAAAATCATAGACCGGGCAAATTGATTGAAGCGGTGTTGACGTTATTTATTTGTTAAAATATAATATAACTAATTTAGTTATTAATAAAATGGGAAGATTCACTTATGATCACAAAAAAAGCGGAATACGCCGTCATTATCCTGGCCGAACTGGCCTCCCGCCCCCGGGAGACGGTTGTAACCAGCAGGGAAATTGCTGAAAAACGGGGTATTCCTGTTAACCTGGTGGTTCAGCTCCTGCCGCTTTTAAAAGAAGCCGGCTGGACTACCGGCACCCGCGGGCCGACCGGAGGCATCAAGTTAACAGCGGATCCGTCGGCCATAACCATAAGACAGGTAATTGAAAAAATCGACGGTCCTATTACCATCACCCGCTGTCTTTTCAGCGACACACCCTGCCGTCAAAGGACAGGCTGTTCACTGCGGGGCATTTGGGCCGAAGCCCAGCAAAGCATGCTGGATGTTTTGGAAGGAGCAACAATTAAAGACCTGGCTGAGGCGGCCGACTAAAGACCTTAAGGGTCCGGGCTAATGAGCGCCTTTTCCCGCTTTATTTCTTAATACTTCCGTCCACCCCGATCACTATCTCTTTGAGGGGCACCTCTTTTCCGGATTCCTGTAAAGCTGAGCGAACCAGCCCGGACAGGCCGTAGCAGCAGCCTACCTCCATGTGCAGGACTGTAATACTGTTCAATTCATTGGCTTTAAATATTTCACTCAACTTTTTTAGATAACCTTCGGTATCGTCCAGCTTGGGACATCCGATAACCAGGGCATGCCCGACCAGGAAACGGTGATGAAAATCGGCGTAAGCAAAGGGGACACAGTCGGCGGCGATCAGCAGGTCACAGCCCTTTAAAAAACGAGCTTCCGGTGAGACAAGATCCAGCTGGATCGGCCAGTGGCTCAACTCCGCTTCAGGTTCCCCGCCCCGGTTTTCGGTCACAGCGAGTCCGCTATTTTGGCTTTTATTCTTGTTTACTGCCCATTCGCTGCTGCCCGGACAGGAAAACTTAAGCCCGCTTTCTTCATCATTTTCTTCTTGTTTAAGGTTTTGCAGATGCTCTTCTACAGCCTCTTCATCAAAAGGTTCGGCTTCCCTTTCAACTATATCTATCGCCCCCTGGGGGCACTCCCCCAAACAGTTGCCCAGGCCATCACAGTAAGCATCCTTGACCAGCCGCGCTTTGCCGTTAACTATTTGCAGGGCGCCTTCGGCACATGATGGTATGCACAATCCGCACCCGTCACATTTACTTTCATCAATGGTGATAATTTTACGCATTACCTTTTCCATCAATCTTCACCTCCGAATATGAAACCTTACACGTTCTTACAACTGATTGAGCAGTTCTTTTGTGATCCCGGCTTCTTTGTCTTTCAAATTGCCTTTTATAACATGGGTAACAATCCCTTCGGCTTTTTCAGCCGCCTCGCGGGGTAAAGCGGCATGTTTATGTTCCAGGTTCTTAAAAAATGAACCGGCGTCATCCAGGCAGTTTAACTGCATCAAAGCCAGGATAACTACCGCTGCTTTGACCGAAAGCATGTCCACTCCTTCCTCTCGGCACCTTTGTTCGGCAGCGGCCAGTATATCCTTAACTTTTTTTACTTTATCCGGTTTATTGCCGGCCAACCGTTCCACCTCTTCTTCAAATATTCTCTGCAAAGACATGGTTTCGATTCCTTTTGCCGCCGGCCCCAGGCACTGCTCGGCATAGGCGCACCACTGCGCACAGCCCATGTTAAAACGCGGATTAGCTACCTTTGTCTTGCACTTGCCGCACCTGAGGCGTATATCGGTTTTAAAAAACTCGATTAACTCCCCGCAATTAGGACATTTTTCTTCATGGACATCATCGGCTGTCCAGTAGCGCATATCCTGGCCCGGACACTTTGTGGAAATCATCTTTAAAAACACCACCTATTATTACTAACCATATTAGTTATATTTATTATACACCCTCAGCCCTTCTTTGGCAACACCAATTTGAAAATGGTGCCCAATGCCTAATGGCTCGCTTCATGTTCGCTTCCGGTTTGCAAAATCTCTTCCACGGTAAAGAACTGGTTGGGGATTGCAATAACTGCCAATAAAAAAGTGTAACTACTCAGACCTAACCCGCTGTGCCATAGGGGACGGTTCCATCGTTTTCCCTTCGGCCTTCGCTGCGCTCAGGAACGCTCGAACCGTCCCCATGGCACCGCTTTGCACCCAACAAGGACAAAAGGCTGAGTAGTTACAAAAAATTAACTTAATTGACAGGGCACCGGCAATCGTTGAGTTACGGTTTGTAATAAAAAGCTGCACCACCGGGAGGGTAAAATCTTCCGGTGATGCTAGACTTAAGGTTTTTTGGTTGTTGGTAAGGCAGCGGGCGGGCAAGGCAAACGCTTACTCGTAAATACAGCTTTCGTTGGGCAGGGTATAACTGCAGATTTCTGACCGGTTGAAGAAAAGATCTATTTCACGCCGGGCACTTTCCAGCGAATCGGAACCGTGGACCAGGTTTTTCCCGGTAAAAATAGCCAGGTCTCCCCGCATTGTCCCGGGAGCGCTTTTGAGTGGATCAGTTGCGCCGATTAATGTGCGGCACATTTCTACGGCATTGTCACCTTCCCAGATCATGGCAACCACAGGAGCGGAAGTTATAAACTCAATCAGCCCTTCATAAAAGGGCTTGCCTTTATGCTCCTGGTAGTGTTTTTCGGCCAGCTCAAAGGGTATTTGCATCATCTTCATTGCCACCATCTTCAGCCCTTTCTGCTCCATCCTGCCGATGATGTTTCCCACCAGTCCGCGCTGCAAGCCGTCGGGTTTAACCATTAAAAAAGTTCGTTCCCTGGAATTCATTGTTATCCTCCCATTGATGATTTAATATATGCTGATTAATTCTTCATCATCGATTACTTTAGTTTCCTGCTCCAGGCGCCTGCGCACATCTGCAGGCAGTAAAAACATACCGGCCGCAGATTCTTCATTTAAATAACTTAAGTTTAACTTCCTCTCACTGATCGTTTGCATAAATTTACCTCCTCCGGGCAGTTCAGTTTTCCGCGGGGCGGCCAGGATAAAGCCCCATTCGGTGTTAAAAGAGGGGACAAAAGCCCGGTAGGAACGGACAAAACCCATCGCTTTTTTGATTGTGTTGCGGACAGCGCTGTGAACCTCGATGAAGGGCAGGGCAAAATCTCCGGCCTGGAGCGAAAGCACACCTTTATCGGCAAGGCTGTTTTTAATTAACTCGAAGTACTGCCGGGTAAAAAGTTTTAAAGCAGGCCCCTTTTCCACCGGTTCAGGGACGTCGCTGATTATCACGTCGTGGAGAACCTCATTCTCTTTCAGGTACTCCCTGGCATCCATAAAGTGCAGTTCCACTCTCTGATCCTCAAAACTGCCCCGGTGCCAGTTTTTTAAATAATTACGACACAGCTCAACTACTTCCCGATCGAGGTCGACCATGACCACTTTTTCCACCCCGGGATGCTTGAGAACCTCGCGCAGAGTGGCCCCTTCTCCGCCCCCGATCACCAGTACACGACGAGGCGCCGGACACATCAACATGGCGGGATGCACCAGCGCCTCATGATAGATATATTCGTCAAGCTCTGACGATTGCATTTTGCCGTCCAGGATTAGTATGCGGCCAAACATCCCTGTGTCGGCGATTTCTACCTGCTGGTACTCTGTTCGCCGGCTTTCCAAAAAACTGTCGACGCCAAATAAATGGGCAGTTTCGGGAGAGGTCTGGTCGATAAACAGCTTGTGCTTCCTGTCAAGCATTTTTTTAACCTCCCATCGATCAGTCAATATCCGGCAGCAGCAGGCTTATGTTCCAGCTCCTCATCAAAGATGCCGCGCTTTATTTCGCGGGCCGACATATTCCGGGCTGAGAACATTTGCTTTAAATAATTACAGGAGTCCCAGGGGTTAACAGTTTGCCCGCAGGTAAAAATGTCAACGGCGGCATAGCCGAATTCAGGCCAGGTGTGGATTGCCAGGTGCGATTCAGAAATTACCACTACGCCACTGATGCCCTGGGGTGAGAAACGGTGGAAAGCGGTCTCTTTTACTTCGGCTCCGGCTTCATAAGCAGCTGCCACCATATGCCGTTTTATTTCGTCCAGATCACTTAAGGTCTTTTCCGGGCAGCCGTAAAATTCAGCCAGGATATGACGGCCTAAAGCGCTCATCTTCAATACCTCCTTGTAGACATTTTTTATCGGATGAAAAGTATCAGCGTACATTTTAACAAAACCAAATCAAAAATTCAATTCGCCAATAATTTCTTTGTTCCTTGCCAATCAGGCTATGTTTATATAGAATAAGAGTAACCATTCTGTAATTTTTGCCCGAGCCTGTCGGTGGTTGAATCTTTCCAGCTTAGGCTTCAGTGTTGAAAATCGCTGAGACACGAGATGGATAAATGAATCTGTTTTTGTTGTTCGACACTGTTTACCCGCCTTAAAACGTTATCCCAATTTCAATACCTGACAAAGGTTGTTGCAATGATGAGCGAATTAAACTTTTTCTTTAATCCAAAGCATATTGCTGTTGTCGGGGCTTCCAGTTCACCGCAAAAAATCGGCTTTGCCGTAGTTGACAATATAATTAAAAGCGGTTACCAGGGGAAAATATATCCCATCAATCCGCGCCTGGAAGAAATATGCGGCATAACCAGCTACTATTCGATTAAAGACGTTAAGAAGCCTGTCGATCTGGCTGTTGTCACCGTCCCGGCCTCCCTGGTTACCGGTGTCGCCGAAGAATGCGGCGAGGCCGGTGTAAAAGGCCTTATCGTAATATCGGCCGGATTCAAGGAAACCGGCAGTGATGGGCTTAAAGAAGAACGTAAACTGCTTGAGATTTGTGAACAATACGACATGCGCATGCTCGGCCCCAACTGTGTCGGTCTGATGGATACCCACACACCGCTCAACGCTTCTTTCGCCAGAGGTTTTCCCGAAGAAGGCAAAATTTCCTTTATCTCACAGAGCGGGGCCATGCTGGTCTCCATTCTTGACTGGAGCTTCGAAATGGGCCTGGGGTTTTCCCGCTTCATCAGCCTGGGCAACAAAGCCGACCTGGATGAAATTGATTTCATAGAAAGCTCTGCAGCCGATCCCCAGACCAACGTGATCCTCTGCTATATTGAAGATATAACCGACGGTAATCGATTTGTGGAGACCTGTACAGAAGCAAGCAAGAAAAAGCCGATCATTGTTTTAAAATCCGGGACCAGTAAAGCCGGGGCCCAGGCCGCCAGCTCTCATACGGGGGCCCTGGCCGGCAGTATGCGTGCTTATGAAGCGGCATTCAGGCAAAGCGGGGTTTTACATGCCGCAAGCATGAACGAACTCTTTGACCTCGCCAGGGCCTTTTCCACCCAGCCGGTACCGGAAGATTCCAGGGTGGCAATTGTCACCAATGCCGGCGGGCCGGGGATTGTCGCCACTGACGCGGTTGAAAAGTACGGCCTTAAGATGGCCCGTTTTGCCAAGGAAACCATTGACAAGCTTAGAGACAACCTTCCTGCAGAAGCAAATTTTTACAATCCGGTCGACATAATCGGCGATGCCAGGGACGATCGCTACCGTTTTGCCATCCAGACTGTTTTGGAAGACCAAAATGTCGACTGCGCTTTAGTCCTCTTATGTCCCGCGGCTGTAACAGAACCGGAAAAAACGGCCAAAACCATCGTCGAAATGAAAGATAAATACAGATCTAAACCGGTACTCGCTGTATACATGGGCGGCAAGTCCCTGGTTGAAGGGAAAAAATACCTGACTGAAAACTCCGTGCCGACTTTTACTTTTCCTGAACCTTCAATCCAATCCCTTGAAGGGATGGTCAGGTATGCCGGTTTTCTGCAGGACATCCGGCCCCAAGAAGCTGCCGAACTGCCCGGAATAGACTTTAAGTCCGTGCGCAGGGTTTTAGATGATGTTTTTGCCGATCGCCGGGTAGTCCTCCTCGGCCACGAGTCTTACAAAGTGATGGACGCTTACGGTATTCCGACCAGCAAGACCTACCTGGCTGAAACCGAGGAAGATGCCTGCCGGATAAGCGAAGAGATCGGTTATCCCGTGGTCATGAAAATCTCTTCTCCCCGTATCGCCCACAAAACCGATGTCGGAGGGGTAGAGATTGGCCTGCACAGTGAAAATGAAGTTAGAAAGGCATTTAACCGGATTATGGAAAACGTGAGCAACTTTTTGCCCGACGCTCCCATATACGGTATTGAAATCCAGGATATGGTTGATGAAGGCGTCGAGGTCATTATCGGGATGTCGAGAGATGTTCAGTTCGGGCCCCTGCTGGTGTTTGGCCTGGGTGGTATCTATGTCAACTTGATCGAAGATGTGGCTTTCCGCCTGGCCTCCGCAGTCAAATACCCTGAAGAAGCAATGCGGATGGTATCAGAAACTAAGGCCTATAACATGCTCAAAGGTTACCGGGGCAAGAAACCGGCCGATATGGAAGCCCTTGTTGATTCCCTGCTCAGGACTGCCCGCCTGGTGACCGATTTTGCGGAAATCACCGAAATGGACATCAACCCGGTCAGGGTCCACACCCGGGGCTCAACCGCGCTTGATGTTAAAATAACGGTTGAGGAGAAAGAATAAGCATTTTAACGAGGTGATCTTAGTGAAAAAGATTTATTTGTCCGGTAAAATAGGCGGCGGAGTAACGGCAACTGCCCTGGGAATCGGCACAAAACTGCGCGACGACGGCTTTAAGGTTTCATATTTTAAGCCGCTCGGTTTTCGCACCGGTACGGTTAAACGAGACGACGATGACGCTATTTTAATGCGGGAAGTGCTGGAACTGCCATTTTCCTGTGACACAATATCCCCGATAACTGTTAATGAAAACTACCTGACGGCCCGCTTTATCAAGCAAACCGACAATCTCTACCCCCGTATCGAAAAAGCATATCGCAAGTGCGCTGACGGATATGACGTCCTGCTAATTGACGGCAGTACCGAACCCTATGTCGGTTACTGCCACGGCCTTGACGATTTCAGCCTGGCCGCTTTTTTTAAATCTGCAGTTTTGCCTGTTATAAAAGCGGACGACGATTTTCAGTTCGACTTAAATCTTATGTATTTGGATCTCTGGCAGAAGCAGGATATTCAGGTCGTCGGTTGTATTTTTAACAATGTACCACCCGCCCAGTGGAACAAGTGCAGCAGTGTGTACAAACCTCTGGTCGAAGAAAAAGGCTTTAAGGTTCTCGGAATTTTGCCCCGCCAGTTGGAAATATCGGCTCCCACCGTCACCGAATTTCAAAACATCCTGCAGGGTGAAGTTCTGGCCGCACCCGACAACATGAACCGCCTGGTCGAGGAAATGGTGGTGGGAACAATGACCATTGAAAGCGCTTTAAGCTACCTGCGGCGTGCTCCTAACAAGGCCCTGATCACCGGGGGTGACCGCAGTGATATGGCCTTAACCGCCCTGGAAACCAGCACTTCGGTAATTATTTTCACCGGGGGCCTTTATCCCGATGTCCGGGTACTTTCCCGGGCCGAAGAAAAAGGCGTGCCGGTAATCCTCGTCCACACGGATACTTATACTACCATAGAAAACCTGCAGAGCATATACCGCAGTATCCACCCGGAAAATAAGGAAGCAATTAAAATGATCGAGGATAATGCCAGAAAATACTTGGATTGGAATAAAATCCTCGATTATTTAAAAAGCTGAGCTTTCTCCTTCATCTCATGAATAAAGGACGGCCGGGCGGCCGTCCTTTATTGTCCAAGCGGCTTCAAAACTGGAACCTTGGCTCATGATCACTATTACCCTGACAACTAAGTTTGTCCAGGTTTTTTTGCAGTTATTGCAAGCCGGCTCGCTTTATGTTCGCTTCCGGCTTGCAAAATCTCCTTATAGACAAAGGGTTGTTGTAATAATTGCCAGGTCTCACGTTCTTAATACGGTGACGGGGCGCTAGCGCTTTCTTTTTACGATCATCACATCAGTGTTTGCCTGGTGGACCACCTTGTTGCTGACACTGCCCAGGAAAAACTCTTTTAATCCGCCTCTTCCGGTATCTCCCAGGATAATCAGGTCGTATCCGCCCGATTCGGCAACATCACAAATTACCTCGGATGGTTTACCCACCCTTTTCATGGTTTCCACCTTGACGTTTTCGGTCTCGAATATTTTGCGTGCCCTCTCAAGCCCCTGGTCGACCTCGCGGTTTATCGAGTTGACGAGTGATTCGATCTCGTCTTTTGACAGGCCGTCGGTTCCGCGCAGGGAAGGCACTTCATCCGCTACCGAAAGGATGGTCAACTTGGCCTGCAAAGCCTTGGTCATGGGCACAACTTTTTTCAGGCTGTGCAGTGAATACTCCGAACCGTCTGTAGCCAGCAAGATCTTCATTTTTTTAACAGCACTCCTTTCTTAATGGTTTATGATGCCGGTTTATCCTTCAGCACTCGCTCCGCGAGATATTCAATCAAAAATATACCGCCAACCACGACCAGCCCGATCAGGTCCCACCGCCAGGTGGTTTCCATCAGCATCACCGATCCGCCAAAAAGCAGCGGCCGGTGCCAGAAAGGCATCGTGCGGACAAAATAACCCTGCATTGCCGCTCCCAGCCCAATACAGGCAACTAATGCTGTAGCACAGGCTTGCAATATTTCGACCAGCGGGGCATCGAGCAGAAGGGCCGGCCCCAGGATAAAGCAGAACGGCACGATGTAGGCGGTTATCCCCATCTTAAAGGCTTCAATACCGGTGGTCAGGGGGTGTGCTCCGGAGAGGCCGGCGGCGGCATAAGCGGCCAGGCCGACCGGCGGGGTAATATCGGCATCGGTGCCGAAATAAAGGATAAACAGGTGGGAAGCCAGAAGCGGCGCCCCCAGGGTAACCAGGGCCGGAGCGACCAGGGTGGCCAGGATAATATACTTGGCCGTAGTCGGTACACCGATACCTAAAATAAGCGAGGCAATCAAGGTGTAAAAGAGGCCGGCAAAAAGGTTGCCCCCGGCCAGCACTTCAATCAGGGTGGAAAACTTGAGGCCCAGGCCGGTCATGGTTACCATGCCGATGATAATCCCGGCCACGGCACAGGCGGCAATTACCTCCAGGGCTTTCTGCACCCCGGTAAAAAGGGCGTCAAATATTTCTCTCGGCCCCATACGGGTCTCCGCTTTGATCCAGCTGATAGCGACTGTCGAAATTAGGGCCCAAAATACTGCACGTGAAGGAGAAAACCGCATAACCAGCATGATAATTAAAATAACCAGGGGGGTGAAATAGTAAAAACCGCTTTTCAACACGTCAAGTAAGCCGGGCAGTTCTTCTTTTGGTACCGGCAGAAGGTTTTCTTTCAGGGCCCGGAAGTGGACCATGAAAAAAGAAGTTATAAAATATAAAAGGGCGGGAACAATCGCCGCCACCATCACCGTTACATAAGGAACACCGATATATTCGGCCATCACAAAGGCGGCGGCGCCCATCACCGGGGGCAGGATCTGTCCTCCGGTGGAAGCATCCGCTTCCACCCCTCCGGCAAAGGCCGGTTTGTAGCCTAGCTTTTTCATCAGGGGGATAGTAAACGTCCCGGTAGTAACCACGTTGGCGGTTGAACTGCCGGTAATTGAACCGATAAAACCGCTAAATAATATGGAAGCTTTACCCGGTCCGCCAATATGTCGGCCGGTCAGGGCCAGGGATAGGTCACGGAAAAACAGGCCGGCCCCCGCTTTTTCCAGGAAAGCACCGAAAACAATGAAGAGCAGGATAAAGCGGGAAGACACCCCGAGGGGAATGCCAAAAATACCGGCATCGGTCAGGTAAAGAAAGGGAAAAATGCGGGAAACGGAATAACCGCGGTGCATGAGAATTCCCGGCATTTCCCGGCCGAAATAAGCGTAAGCTAAAAATAAAACGGCAATAATAACGATCGGCCAGCCCACGGTGCGCCTTCCCGCTTCCATTACGAGCAGAACCAGGATGGCCCCAAGAATAATATCGGTCGTGATTGGGGCTCCGGCCCGCCCAGCTATCGCTTGAAAGGTTAAAACAACATACATTCCGACCACGATGGTGGCCAGGATACATAATAGATCAATAACCGTCGGCTTGTCCCGCGGTGAGTTTTTCCAGGCGGGAAAGTATAAATAAATCAAAATAGCAGCAAGCATCCAGTGAATGTTGCGGAATAGCAGGGCAAACGGAGCGCCAAAATAGGCGGTATGAATATGGTAGAGGGCAGTGCCAACGGCAAACGCCGCGGCAAAGTAATACCAGTAGCCTGACAGATCACGGTATTTGCCCTTCAGTGCCTCTTCGACAAGAGCGTCTTTTTGTTTGTCCATAAACCTTCCGACAGGCATATTCTGCAGCTCCTTTTATGAACCCGGGCAACAACTTAAAAACTTATTTTTCATCTACCCTGATTACCAGCAGGGATCCTCCCGGCGCCAGGTTGTTTAGTAAAATTGTCCTCTCCTCCAGGTGTATTTCCTGTGGTACCGTGCGGGCCACCCTTACAGGCAGCTCTTTAAAAATTTTATCGTAACCGCTGACGGTTACTTCATCATTTTCAAACATAAAATCGCGCCCGGATCCCGACTCCAGGCCGGCACCGTACCATGAATACTTTTCTTCAAGCAGGCGCAGGCCTTCTTCTTCGATTAAAAATACGGCTTTAACCGGAGTACCGTCGGCAGAATGAACATAACTCAGCTCCACCATGTCTCCGGGTTCCACCATTATTTGTTCAACGATTTTTCCTGATTTTCCTTCATAGATAGAGAGGTAATATGCAGGCGGGTGCCCCCAAGTGATAAAGAAGGCACCCGCTGCAAGTAAAGCAATCAGCAATCCGGGAAGAAACCATGTTGTCTTAAACAGCCCTTTTCGTAGAAAAACAGGCAAACCAGTTTCCTCCCATACAGCCGTTTAGCTTATTGGTGTTCCTCAAAGTAGAGCTCGGCTCCCTCATGGAAGGGCACCGGTGCTTCGGCCGCCAGTTCTACGGTAAAGTTTTCGGCAATGGGATGGATCCCGATCAGCTCGTCCAGCGATTCCTCATGGAAGATCGCTGCCAGCATATCGTAGACCAGCTGTGGGTCCATATCTTCATGAACAAGCATCAGGTTGCCCACGGTAAGGGCGGGAACATCTGCGTCCAGGCCGTAATGGCCTTCCGGAATTGCGCCCGGAGAGAAATAGGGGTAGTCCTCGATAATCGCATCAAAGAGCTCGTCGTCCATGGGAACGAAGCGGATATCCCGCGCCGCTTTAATTTCTTCGACTACCGCTGCCGGGGAGGCAAAGTTGTAAAAGACAGCGTCCACTTCACCGTCGACCAGGGCATCTCTCGCTTCGGGCTGCGAGTAGTTGACCGCGTCAACTTCATCCCTGATGCCCGCGGCCTCAAGGATAATGTAGGAAGTGACTTCGCATCCGCTGCCCGGGGCGTCAACGCTTACCCGCTTGCCGGCCAGATCATAAACGGATTCGATGTCCGAACCTTCCGGGACAAGCAGGTGCTGCTGGGCCGGATACATCGAGAAGAGAGTCCTGATCGGCAGTTCACCGTCTTCCTCGAAGGCTTCCTCGCCGACAAAGGCGTCCCAGGCCACATTGGCCATGGCCATACCCATTTCCGATTCACCGGTTGCCACCAGGCGGCAGTTTTCAACAGAAGCACCGGTGGTTTCAGACATTGCGGTCATACCGGGAATACGGCGCTCCAACACGTAGGCGATACCGGCACCCAGGGGGAAGTATACTCCACCGGGACTGCCGGCAGCCACGACAACAAATTCTTCCTCATCGACCGGCTCTTCCGGCTCCTCCGGGTCGACGGGTTCTTCCGGGGCTTCACAACCGAAAGCGACAAAAATCAGCGAAAACACCAACAGCAAACTTAAAAGGGTTACAAAACTCTTCTTCATAATAATATGACCTCCTCATTTTTGAAAGACTTAAAGCCAGGGTTAAAAATTATTATTTATACGCCCACCACCTCCTTTACCGTTATACTGCAATTCTAAAGAGATGACGTGCTCCAAAAACAGCACGACAAAAATTACCCTTAACCAAGCCTGTATTACAAGAATATTTCAACACAAACTCTTGATATCCTTTCAGGAATTAAAAATTAGCCCTATTTATTTTCATAACGGACAATTTTGTTTTCCCAGGTCCTGATCATCAGGTAATCTATGCCGCTGCTGACCAGGTATTCAGGGAGCATCGGTATTTTGCCCATGCCGAATGGAGCGTTGACGACGAAGTAGGGCACCGCCAAGCCGGAAGTAAATCCGCGCAGGTTTTCCATTATTTCAATGCCTTCCTCCACTTTTGTGCGGAAGTGGGAAGTGCCTTTAACCGCTTTGGCATGGAAAATGTAATAGGGGCGGACCATGATTCTCAGCAAATCCTGGTTAAGCCTGCGAACCACGAAAGGATCGTTGTTTACTCCTTTCAGCAGGACCATTTGGTTGCCCAGGCCGACCCCGGCCCGGGCCAGTTTAAAGCAGGCTTCCTGGGCCTTTGGGGTAACTTCGAGGGGATGGTTATAGTGTGTATTGACGTAAAGCGGCAGGTGCTCGGACAAAATCCGGCAAAGCTCGTCGTCAATACGCTGTGGCATGGTGACTAAAGTTCTTGAGCCGAAGCGTTTAATTTCCAGGTGCGGTATGCTGTCAAGTTCATCAAGCAGCCAGGCTATGGTCTGGTTGTCAAGCATGAAGCCGTCGCCGCCGGTCATCAGGACGTCGCGAATTTCTTCATTGCTGCGGACATATTCGATTGCTTCTTCCAGCTGTTCCCGGGGGGTGGCCAGGTCTTTTTCACCGATGCCCCGGCGCCTCTGGCAGTGCCGGCAGTACATGGCGCACTGGTTGGTAACCTTGATGATCAGGCGGTCGGCGTAGCGGCGGGTTACCGCTGTAACCGGGGAGGTGTATTCTTCACCCATCGGGTCGTCGT
>PUNU01000118.1 GCA_003551865.1 Syntrophomonadaceae bacterium | reverse complement strand
TTGGGTAAGCAGTTGAACCGGGCCTGGTTGTGCCTTTGGCCAAAAGTTGAAAATGTGCCGGCAGGTGTGACAAGAGTACTCTAACTTTGTAAACCTTGTTGGAAAATTTCGAATGTGTCCAAAAACACTTATTTTTTGTGACCGTGTTCACATATTAATTACCGGTAAACAGTTAATATGCGATTTAAGAAAGGAGATAACAATGTGATAAGCGAGCATTGGTTTCTCTATAAAGACGACCGGCAGCTGGGGCCCCACTGCTGGGAAGAACTTGCCCGGAAGGCTGAAACCGGGCTGATTAAACCTGCAGATATGATTCGGGCCTTAGGGATGCTAAAGTGGACCAGGGCTGATAAAATCAAGGGTTTAATTCCAGATGAGGTACTTTTTTCGTCAGCACATGCTTCAACACTGCCTCCTCCTGCAGAACCCATTGTTTCCCCACATGATTCTACCGGCAATCCTGCAGTCAATTACCCGCTTGAGCTGAGAGCGGCTGCTGCCGGGACCGCCTTCAAAACATCCACCGGATTGGAGCCCAATACTGCCGGCCTGCCGGGGGTCATATCGTTAATTATCTGGCCGGCCACCCCGGCCCTGGCTGTTCTGCTAATGGTCAAGGCCTACCAGTATGAAACCTTCAAACTGCCAGCAGCCAGCAGAATTGCCGAGAAGCAGCTGCAGTAATCAGCATATATTTAACATTCGCCGGTGCGACAATTATTGAGTTTATGAAGGAGGTAGTTAAAGGATGTCTGCACAGTGGTATCTCCATAAAGAGGGGAAAAAGCAAGGTCCTTTTCTCCTTGACGAACTTGGCCGGATGGCTGAATCCGGTACCATCAGCCCTGCGGATATGCTCAGGAACGAAAGCATGGACAGCTGGATCCGGGCCGACCAGGTTGAAAGTTTAAACTTTGGCCCCCCGCCTCCTCCTGTAGACGGGCCTCTCCCGCCGCCCCCGGGCAGGAAAGCTGCGCCAGCGGGGGAGAGTAAGGTGCCTCCGCCTCCGCCGGGGAAAGCGGCTCAGCAAACTAGCCCGGATAAGCCTTCTAAACAGGAAGTGAGCGGGGCGAAGCCTCCGCCTGAACCGCCATCTCCTGACAAAGGGGATTCTGGGCCTCCGCCTGCTAAAGCGGGCCCGCCGCCAATACCGGAAAAACCTGTTTCTCAACCTCCGGGCAGCGATCCTGCCCCGGCCGAGGCAGGCCCCGGGTCAAAGCCGCCCCCGCCACCGGGGAAATCAGCACCACCTTCTCCGCCCGATCAGAAATCGACTTCACCCCCACAGCCCGAAAAACCGCCCGCTGCAGGTAAGGATGCTGCGTCCCCGCCAAAACCGCCGTCCCCTGGTAAAGCAGCTTCCGTACCTCCACCCCCACCGGGGATACCTCCTTCATCCGAGACTGACCCGGTGCCGCCATCTCCCCCGCCGGGACCGGATGTCCCCCCGCCCCCTCCAATTGAAGGCCCGGGCCACACAGCTCCGGGTATGGGAGCGGCGAAGAAAAAGGGCGGCAATACAGGGCTTATTGTTGCTGCCGCCGCTGTTGTTATTCTTGCCCTGGGGGGTACTGGCGCATATTTCCTGTTTTTTCAAGACAGACAAGAAAGTGCGGAGGAAGACTCTCATGTGGTGATTGACGAAACCGCAAATGACAATGGAGCCCCGGTTTTAAATGATCTTCCTGAAGAAGTTAATGACAGCGATGTTCAGGATCCGGAACCAGAGGATCCGGATCCGGCACCGCCTCCACCGCCGCCTCCACCGGAGGCACCGACCACACCGGAAGAACCGGAACCAACGCCGCCACCACCGGAAGAACCGGAACCAACACCGCCACCAGCGGAACAGCCTCCCCCATCCCCGGAGGATCCTGCTGATCCGGGAGACAACGGAGACCCGTGGTGGCAAATACCTGGAACGACCTCACCTCCGGAAGAGCCGGAAGAGCCTGAAGAGCAGGAAGTGCCGGATCCAAGCTACGGCACCATATCCTGGGGCGGTGGCGAATACACGGGTGAGCTGAGAAACGGCGTGCCGCACGGGCAGGGAACACTGACCCTCCTGGACGGCACGGAGATTAGCGGAAATTGGATTGACGGCATTTACCAGGGTGGCTGGATAGATTAACATGGGTTTTTGGGTGAAGAAAGTTACGGCGGCTGTTTATTAGACGGTAAAGCGCACGGCCCGGGAATGATGACCCATCCGGATGGCAGACAAGTTAGCGTAACCCGGATTGAGGTCATCTATCAAGATAATTAAACCTATCAAGCACCTGAGAAATTTTTTGTGAAGGGAGAATTATTTAGTCGTGTCTTCGCTATGTTATATCTACAAGGGTGGAGAACAAAAGGGACCCTACAGTTTGCAATCGAACACGATGCCAACCTGACGGAGGTTTGCCTGCCTGAGACAGTGGAAGTGGCTCTAAAAGACGGTTCGGAATTTCTTGCTGGAGTTGAATGGGATACTACTTAAGATGCTTTGAACTTAAGGGGTCCTTAAAAAAGATTGCAGGAGGAAGCGCTTTTGCTTAAGTTCAAATTCATGGTAATATTCTCGACAGTATTGCTGTTCACCAACTTGTTATCATCTCCTATCGCCGGCGAAAGCAGTGCTGGGGAACGGGTTGGACTATGGGTTTTCTGAGGCCGGCCTTGCAGGGTCAAGCTTCATTATTTTTCTCCTGGTCTATCTCCTGGTTTATCTTTTAATAGAAATACTGATTGTCTTTGCAGCTGTTGTAACCATGCGGGTCACCCGCCTGCAGGAGATCCACGGCCGCAAGCTCTATCTTATCGGAGGCATGTTCATGGCGGCTGTTGCTCTCGTTATATTGATCGATCCCGCTATTATGGAAAGGCTGACCGGCTCCCTCTATATATTCAGCGGGGCTTTAATTGTTTCAGGCCTGATAATATTTGGCCGGTGGCTGTGGTTTGTAATGGGAGCTGTTGAAGATTGGCAGCAAGGAGACGGGGCGCCTGCCCGATAACGTCTTTTCCCTTTAAGGAAACCACTATCTCTCTACTGCAAGGCGGTGATCTCTTTAAGAACCCATGCCGCAGGCCGCTTTAGTAGCCTCACTGCCTATTTCAAACAGATATAAAACTGACATATTAGGCCTGTATTCTCTTCGACACCCTTTTATATACCTGTTTCCTTTGAAATATTT
>PUNU01000184.1 GCA_003551865.1 Syntrophomonadaceae bacterium | reverse complement strand
TAATTACCCGGGTGCTGATACCCAAGCCTTCACCAATCTTGGCAGCATCAAGCCAGGGTGCTTCTTCATTCCTAATAGTCTCTGCACTCCCGGGATGAGGTTGAAATCCGGTCATGGCAGTAGTACCGTTATCACAAAGAACAATAGTAAGGTTTGATCGGTTAAAAGAAGCATTTACCAACCCCATTAAACCGTTGTGGAAAAATGTAGAGTCACCGATAATAGACATCACAGGCCGATTGATTCCAGTTTTCTCTATACCTGATGCCATGGGGATTGAAGAACCCATACAAAAGATAGTAGACTGCAGCTCCAAAGGCTGGAAACTTCCGGCATCATAACAACCAATGTCCCCGGTTACTACGGCCTTATTTTTTCTGGCTACTTGTTTTAAAGCACTTAACATTCCTCGGTGTGGACAACCGATGCATTGTGTACGCGTTCTAATGGGAACCGGCACATTTATACTTCGTTCTTCAAGGCAAGAGGGATCAGCCTGGCCCAGATCAACCAGCGCCTTTAAAACTACTTCCGTAACTAACTCCCCTTCTTCGGGCAGAAAACCCTCTCTCCCCAGGATTTCTACTGAAAGCCCTTCCTCATAGCAAATTTGTTTTAACATCCTGGCAACAACCGGCTCCACTTCTTCAAACACAACCACCTTGTCAAATTGCCTAAGAAACGAAACTACCTTCTCACGAGGAAGTGGCAAGGTTCCCAATTTTAAAACGGGAAATTTGGTGCCGAGAATAGCTTCGGCTTCTTTAATGTATGTATACCCGATGCCGCATCCGACCAGTCCAACCTTTCCTTCGCCGGCTTCTACATGGTTAAAAACGCTTTTTTCAGCGTAATCGGTAAATTCTTTTTGCTTCTGGTTTAACAGGCTGTGCCTCCACAGGGGGCGCAATTTGCCCCCAGCTTTTACTTCGCTCACTGCGCTCATAACGAAACGGGAGCGATCATCTACAAATTCAGGCTCTCTTCCCAGGTCCCTTTGCTCCCCTACTTCTATCATTTCCCTTGAGTGACATACCCGCATTACTGGACGCAGGACAAAACAAGATTCCATCTCCTCTGAAAGCTCGAACGCCTCCTTAACCATTTCCTTTGCCTCTTCCGGAGAACAGGGATCAAAAAGAGGCAGGTGAGCATAGGTGTGAATTGGTATACGAGTGTCTTCTTCGTTTTGGGAAGAGTTTCCCCCGGGATCGTCACTGGATAAAAGCACCAGTCCCCCCCTGACCCCCGTAAAGTTAAGATGCATAATAAAATCTGTAGCACAATTGGTGCCGTTGTGCTTCATTACTGCCATAGCACGGACATTACACAGAGAAGCACCCATGGCCATTTCCAAGGCCACTTTCTCATTGGCAGACCACTCTACGTAAACATCATCCCCCTTTGCGCACGCATCCACAACTTCTGTGGATGGGGTACCCGGATAGCCGGTGACCAACTTGACACCAGACTCCAAGGCTCCACTGGCAATCGCGTCATTACCCATGATGTACTTTTTCATGACTAACTCCTTTCTGCAACAATTGTTTTATGCTGTGAAACTTAGTTTTATAATATAAGCAAAACAACCCACCCTCCCAACCATAGTTTTGCTTTTTAATATATTATGTTTTTTGGAGAAACACCTCAATCCATACTATTAATAACATAATTAAGCTTGGGGCATCCCAGGTCTCTTGAAATAGCTGATGCAACCTGCATAACTTCACGGATTATAAAAGGTAAACGTTTGTCACATAAATTCGATACCAATCCACTAACACTTACCGCTGCTATCACTTTCTCATTGTATCCACACAGGGGCGCAGCTACACAGCGAAGCCCCAATTGTATTTCTTCGTCATCTAGTGCATAACCGCGGTTTTTGATTTTGTCTAATTCATGCCAAAGGCTCTTTTTTGAAGTTGTTGTATTGGGAGTTAGTTTAGGCAACCCTTTTTCTTCTATAATTTGTTCTACCCTTTCTTTTTCCATATAAGCCAATAATACCTTACCAACCGCAGTGCAGTGCATCGGCATTCGCAAACCTATGTGCGACGGTTGAGCAATGAATGAACCGGGGCTTTCCAACTTGTTTAGATAAAGCACTTCTCCATCAGCATGAATAACCAGGTGAACAGTCTGACCCGTAGATTTCAGCAATTTTTCCAAATGAGGACGACTTACTTTATATAAATCAAGTCCGTTTACTGCCCGACTCCCCAGTTCAAATATCCCTGTCCCAAGATAATAAAGCCCGGTTTTTGGGTCTTGTTGAACCCATCGCAACCCTTCCAAAGTTTCTAAAATTCGAAAAACTGTGCTTTTATGAAGTTTTGTTTCCAGGCTCAAGTCCATCAAAGATTTCTCTGGTTCTTCTAATGTAAAGCAATTAAGTATTTTTTGGGCCCTTTCTAAAACTCTAATACTATAATTATTTTTCATCGCACAACTCCCTCAATTTCCACATTTAATTTCCACGCGAATGTTTTATCTAGTAAAATATTATTTCAAATTACGCTTTATATATTCTATTAAATTTTTGATATTCCTTCTTAAAAAATTATTTTTATCAATTAAATTTAAGATCCTATAAAATTTTATTTTAGCAGCTTCAGGTAGGAAAAAGAAATAGCAAAATTGCCAATTTTACTAAAATATTTTAGGTTTACTATTTTTTGTTATTATATATTTTTTTGAGAACTTTGATTACTTTATCTGGGATCTCTTTGGCAGGACAATCTTCACGGTTTACTGATTCTCCAGCCACTACTATATTTTGATACACTTTTGTGTCTCGATCGGCACAATCAACGGGGCAACCGCTAATTATAATTAACACTTCCATATCTAATGAGTCCATTGAAACAAAGCTAAGCCAGTGCTCAATTTCCGCTTTTTGTACTATTTTCCGATATACTTCATGTGTCGACATATAAGGATTACAGTGTCCACAAAACTTAATTCCCACCTTTAGTTTTTCCGACATGAAAAAATACTCCTTAAAAAACTTTAAACTTTCTTTGAACCTGAGTTGTTTTTAATATCCCTAAATTATAAAAGCATTTATTTGCACTTTTTTCTCTTAATTAATCCATTTTCGGTTCACATTATGGATGCTGTAGGCAAACAAAAAGACACTGAAAGCGGCAAGGGCCAAAAAACTTAAAGGTACGGATAAAAATCCGTTTTCGTTGATGGCGGTTTTTAAAATATCGGCACCGTATGTAAGCGGCAGGGCATACGAAAGAGGTTGAAGGAAAGCAGGAAGATCTGTCAGCGGAATGAAAAGCCCGCAGAGGAAAATCATTGGAAAGCGGAAGAAATTCGAAAAAGTCTGGGCTTCAAAAACCTGGCTGACGGAAACAGCAATAAAAAGTCCAAGGAAGGTGGAGGTGATCGCAATAAACAGCACACTGCCAAAGACCATAAGCCAGTTGATTTCGATCAGCTCTGTCAAAAAGCTTGCAAAAATCACCGGCACAAAAGCGTTGATCACTCCGAAAGCAATTGCCCCGGAGGTTTTGGCCAGCATCAATAGGTTGAGGCTGATCGGTGCTAAGAGGAGACGTTCAAAAGAACGGCTTTTCCTTTCAAAAGTAATCGTTACCGCCAACATGGAAGTGGTTCCGAAAAGGATAGACAGGGCCATTACTCCCGGCAGCAAATCGCGCACTTCCAGGGCGGCGGGAGAACGTAAAAAAAACATCAAGGTCCAGGCTACGGGAAAAATCAGCCCCCAGCTGATATTGGGCGGTTTTAAATAATAACTGCGCATATCTTTCATTAAAATGTTGGTAAAAGCAATCCAGGTCTTCATGATCAAGCCCCTTTTTGGTTCCGCATCTTTTCCAACTCGATCCCCGTTACTTTGACAAATACTTCCTCCAGGGATGGGCGCTGTATCTTGGCTTCATAAACCGGAAGCCCCTTTTCCTCGAAGAACTGCACCAGAGGCAGCAGGTTGAAAGATTGAGGAGAATAAATGCTCACCGCACTGTTTTCCGGCAGGTTGATATCATACTGCGGAAACCGGCTCTCAAGCTCCCCTTCTATTCCGGAAACATCTCCTCCCAGGGTAAAATTGACTACATTTCCTTCCCGGGCTTCTTCCAATAGTTCATCTACAGTACCTTCACGGACAATATTTCCCCGAACAATAAAAGCAAGGCGTTTACAAAGTCTTTCCGCCTCCTCGATATAATGGGTGGTAAGAAAAATTGTTGTCCCCCTGCGGTTAAGATCAACTATCAACCTGCGGATCTGCCGTGCAAAGGCTACATCAATCCCGGTGGTAGGTTCATCCAGAAACAAGATTTCCGGTTGATGGATAATCCCCGCAGCGATGGTCAGTTTTCTTTTCATGCCCTTGGAATAAGCCTTAAATGGCCTGCGGCCTGCTTCGTCCAACCCAAACTGCTTAAGCAGTTGCTCAGCTCGTTTCTCCCGGAGCTTTCTTTCCATACCGTAAAGAGCCCCGCAGAAACACAGGTTCTCCCAACCATTTAACTCTTCGTAAAGGTTGCTCTCATCGGGCACTATACCCATTCTGGCCTGGGCTTTTTTGGCGTTATTGGTGTAGTCTTCTCCAAGAAGCTTAACCCTGCCTTCAGTAATACGGGCCAATCCGGTAAGCATATTAATAGTTGTGGTTTTCCCGGCCCCGTTCGGACCGAGAAAACCAAAAATTTCTCCCCGTTCAATATGAAAATTAACTCCGTCTACCGCGGTCAGGCCATTATAATTCTTTTTTATGTTTTCTGCTTCAATAATCACCAACTTAACGCTTCACCTCACTGAAAGTTACCAAGCCGGTACCGCTGCCGGTTTATTCTTCCTTTTCTTTCTCGCAGGGATGCTCTTTTTCATCACCATGGCATTCTTTGATCTGTTCAGGTGTACACTGCTGAGGCTTCATTTTCAGTTTTTCCGGCTGTTCACAGCAATCTTTGCACATCGCCAAAACCCTCCTTTCCATGTCTATGTCGTCTATGTCGTAATTCCGATCTTTAGTCCGCAGGCAAACATAAGCAGCCGAACCTTCAGATTCGGCCATTCCCTGCAGGTAGAAGACAGCATCTCGAAGGGATGATCTGTTTACTTCGTAATGTGTCCAATAACCGCGTTTATCACCTTTAACCAAGCCGGCCTCGCGCAGCACTTTCAAGTGCTGGGAAACCGCCGGCTTGGAAATTTCCAGCATCCGGGCCAGGGCGCCAACACAAAGATCGTTTTCAAGAAGCAATTTCATTATTTTTAAACGGGTGTCATCCCCAATTGCCCTAAAAGTTAGAACCGCCTTATTAATATCCATGCCGCACCTCTATCAATTAATTAACTGTATGCTTAATTAGATTATATATTAACTAACTGTTTGTGTCAAGTGAAACAAAAAGAACCGTCCCCAATAATGTGAAGGAGCCTGGTGATCAATAAAGAATTACTATACAAATAACCACTTATCAAAAAAACCGAAAAGGAGAATGTGTAAATGGAGGTTGACAAAGAAAAACTGCTGGAAGAAATCTACAACCGGGCTTACGAGTATGAAGGCAAATATGGATCATGTCCTCAGGCGGTCCTCTCGGCAATCAAGGATTATTTTGATTTTATTGACGATGCAACTATTAAAGCAGTTCACTCCTTTGCAGCCGGCGGAGCCCTCTGCGGTGATGGAACCTGCGGAGCCCTGGTTGGCGGCATTGCCGCGATCAGCAGTCAGTTTGGCAGAGAACGAAAAGAATTCGGGCAAGGCGGCAGGCACTTTAAGAATTTCTTTTTATCAAAAGAACTCCGCAATAAATTCGTCGATGAATTTGGAAGTGTGATTTGCCATGACGTTCAGCATAAAAAAATGGGCCGCTCTTATAACCTGTGGGATAAAGAAGAATACCAAAAATTTGAAGCAGACGGAGGACATGATGACAAGTGCACAGATGTAGCGGGGAAAACCGCCAGATGGGTTGCAGAAATTTTACTGGAAAAAGGCATAGAACCGAAACAGCTTTAGCAGGGGCAAGTATTTTCCACCACGCTGCCTTAAATTTCGGATTTTAATATTTATACAAAGACATTTAACAATAAATAGTAAATCGCCCTGCATACAGGAGCAGCGGGCATGGAAAACTCTATTACCTCTCATAATCTAGGGTTGTCGGTTAAAGGCATGAAATTTTTCAAAAAAAGTAGTTTTTTTAACAAGACAAACGGCTTAAAATTATTTTAATATTGACATAATCTTTTTAAAATCATATAATATTACATATATAGGGGACATAATTAAAAAGACATAAAAAAACCCAATGAAAAAGGCAAACTCGTTGAAAGGCGAGGACGCAAAGCCACGGGTCTAATGCTCTTATTCGAGAGCTATGATTGCCGGGTTGCCAAAATGGGTTGTTTTTGTCTTTAATCACGATTTATCAGGCTTTTGAAGTTAATAAAAATTAAACTGATTTGCACAAACAGCAGCCATGATATAAACACAAGTCACTAAAACCGATAGAAACAATCAACCAGAAAAATTTCAAATCTATATCGCTGGGGAAGGTGGAAAAATATGAATAAGGGAGTAAATCAAGGAGTTTATCTGTTCCCGGAAAAAAGAAAATTTGTCGGCGAATGGAAAGAGGGTAAAACAGACGGCTACGGGACCATGACCCGTGAAGATGGAAGTAAGTACGAAGGTGAATTTAAAAACGGCATGAAACACGGTCATGGCACAATGATTTACGCCGATGGAAGAAAGTATGTTGGAGAGTGGGAAAGCGACCAACCTCATGGTCAGGGAGTAATAACCTGGCGAGATGGAAGCAAGTACGAAGGCGAATACAAAAATGGATTGAGAAATGGTTACGGCACCTGGACCAGGCCGGATGGAGCAAAATATATTGGCGAATGGGAAAAAGATCAGCCCAACGGCCAGGGAATGATATTTTGGCCGGGTAATAGAAAATATGTCGGGGAATTTAAGGAAGGCAAGAGAAACGGACAGGGCGTTATGACAATTTGGGATGAAGATACCTATGTTGGCAAATACATCGGTGAATGGAGAAACGGTAAAAGAAACGGCCCGGGAACCATTATCTATGCCAGCGGAAACATCCTATTTTGTGAATGGAAAGACGGTAAAAGGCATGGTGAAGAAATCAGGATCAACGCAGACGATTTTAAAGATCTCCTTGCATCAGATAATGACCGGCCAAATGGACATGGAATAATCTCCTGGCAGGACGGAAGAAAATATATTGGTGAATGGAAAGACGGAAAAAGACACGGCCAGGGAACAATGGTTTATACCGGCGGCGAAAGATATATTGGTGAATGGAAAGACGACAGGATACAAGGTCCGGGAATTATGTTATATCTAAACGGATTAAAATACATTGGGACAAGATATGAAGGCAAAAGACACGGTTATGGGACCATGATTTATACGGACGGGAAAAAATATATCGGCAATTGGGAAAACGACAAAAAACACGGCCAGGGAACTATGATCAATGCAGACGGGAGAAAGTATACAGGTGAATGGAAAGACGACGAGATCCAGGCCCAGTATGACGACAGCATATCGGAAGAACAAAAAACGGCCGGGGAATTGAAAGAAGACGAAAAAGCACAGGCTCATTTTGGCGAAACAGCGACAGAAAAAAGCAAATCAACAGGCGCGGAAATAAGCGCTCAACATGGCTCTCAAAGTACGACTGTTGTCAGCCGCGCTGATGCTCACCGGGAAGAAGACTCAAGCCGGGAGTTGAAAAGGGAAATAGCAAAACTTACAGAACAGCTGGAAAGAAAAGAAGAAGAAACAAAATCGCCGTTAAAAACTTTATGGATCTGGAATATTGTAATTACTGCTTTGTTGGCGGCTATGATCATCTGGATCCTTGTGGCAGGTTAAAGCCCCGGGATTGATAAGGATATATGAACTTTCAAATTAGCTGTATTGTGCTTTCCAGCCCCTCGTTCTCATTAAGGTGCTTTTTTTAACTGTTTGCCCGGGCACCAATAGTGAGCACTATTTGCACACTGCAGTAACTGTTATATATAACAACACCTTTAACACTTTTCGCTTAAGCATTCATACACAGGAGGTAAGCAGAAAATGTCATATCATAAGTGGCTAAAAAATTACCCTGTGCGGTGGAACCTGGAATACCCGGAAACTTCAATCTACCGTTATATGAAGGAAAAAACCTTCCAACACAGGGATTTGATAGCCCTTGTTTTCATGGATGAAAAAATTACTTTTGGAAAGGTCCATGAAAACATTGACCGCTTTGCAGCTGCGCTTATAGATTTAGGTGTCAAAAAAGGCGACCGGGTAGCCATAATAATGCCCAATTGTCCCGAATACGTCTACGCTTATTATGCATGCATGAAGATCGGGGCAATTGAAGTCCAGGTAGACCCCCTCTTCATGCCTTCCGAAGTGGAGATGGCTATTAACGATTCCACGCCTAAAGTCGTGGTTATGGCAGATGTTGTCAGTGGATCCTTCCAGGCCGTCCGCAGCAAATTAAATGTCGAGCACGTGATTGTAAACAGACTGTCGGATAAGCTGGATTCAAACGAAGACAACCTCTGCTTTGATGAACTGCTGGCAAAATATCCACCAGAATTAGGGGGAGCGGAAATCGATCCAAAAGAAGATGTGGCCGTTCTCCAGTATACCGGTGGAACAACAGGTTCTCCCAAGGCAGCCATGCTGACTCATTACAATCTTGTTTGCAATGTAGTCCAGAAGAAGGAATGGTTTTCCAGCTGGTTTAAGGAAAAATTTGCTCAAGGGGTTACCCAACAATTTGGATTGGCAATCATGCCCTTCTTCCACGCCACCGGGATGACCGCCGTTATGAATTTCGGGCTAACATTTCCAATGGGCCTGCTGATATTACCCAGCTTCGATGTAAATACCACCCTTGAATTGATAGACCAGTACCGCCCGGTATTCTTTATGGGTGTTCCTACAATTTTTACCACCATTGCCAATCATCCAAACACAAATGAGCACAATTTGAAAGCCGTGGATATCTGGCGTACCGGCGGAGCTCCCATGCCTGTAGATGTAATTGAGTACTATGAAGCAAAAATCGGAATCAAAATTGTCGAGGGCTACGGCTTAACCGAGGCCTCCCCTACTACCCACGCCAATCCGTTTAGAGGAATCCGCAAGTTCGGGAGCATTGGCCTGCCTTTCCCCAACACTGAGTGCCGAATTGTCGACCTGGAAAGCGGAACCAGGGATATGCCGTTTGGCGAAGAAGGTGAACTGATTATCCGGGGGCCCCAAGTAATGAAAGGTTACTGGAACCGCCCCGAAGAAACTGCAGAAACCCTGCGCGACGGCTGGCTTTATACCGGGGATATTGCCAGAATGGACGGCGGGGGCTACTTTTATATCGTCGGCCGAAAGAAAGACCTGGTTATTACCGGAGGCCTAAATGTCTATCCCCGGGAAGTGGACGAAGTTATCTCCAACCACCCCAAGGTCTCCGAGGTGATTACTACCGGCATTCCCGACAGCTATTACGGAGAAGTGCTGAAGTCGTACGTAGTGCCGAAAAATGGAGTGTATATCAGTGCGGATGAACTTCTCGATTACTGTGCTCAAAAGCTGGCAGTCTACAAACTGCCCAGTGCTGTTGAATTCCGCAGTGAACTACCAAAAAGCAATGCCGGCAAACATCTCCGCCGGGTGCTGGTGGAGGAAGAAAACAACAAAACAATTTTGGAAAGAAGAGATGAACCTTACGAAAGTGCCGAACCGTCAAGCTGGGAAGAAGATATTTTAAGCATTGAAGATTTTGAGGAGGATTTCAGGCTGTAAAAAACGAATATCCTCCGGCATGCCGGGTAACAGGGTTACAGCCTGCCGAAAATAAAGAAAGGGGGTCTTGCCATCGGCACAGATTAATTCAGGGAGAAATAAATATTTTGTGCCTGGTGCCGGCTAAAGGGTTTATTGTCCTAAAGTTAAGCACCCGGTAATACGCCCTGCTATTTTTGGATCATATCGAGTTGAATTTACAGAGATAACAAAAAATAGGAAGGATGAGCAATATGGCAAAGCTAGTGGAAAAGTTTAACAAGATTATCGAAGACCTAAAAGATGACCTTGGAGAAGGACTTATAGCCAGTGATATTTGGCACACCAAAGATGCCCAGCCGCTTGCCTCATACAATTCTCAGCCCAAGGCGGTTGCCCTGTTTAACGAGGTCACACGAATGTTGGATAAGACTACAAACGAATCGGAATACCCAGGCCTCGGCGATTATTATATCGTCCATCTGGAAAATGACCTTCTAGTTGTCGTTATCCTCGTAGGCGATTACCAGAACGGGACACTGGTCGACTTGTCCAAGACAACCATGGGAATTTTGATGAGTGTTGCACTGCCAAAATTATTGAACATGTTAAAAGAAGCAACTTCATAGTGTCATAAAAAAACAGAAAAAAGAATATCTCGAGTATTAGCCAAACTTGATTGGCAAGCGGTTGGGTGCTGATTGTCACCGGATCTGCGCCACCGTATGCACAGGGTTTTTGTATATGTTATTTCCTTATATTGCCTATTGTTCTCTTCCTCGGCCCTGAGCACACGGCGAACAACCTTGTCAATCATTGTTTTTGCAAGTTCCCGTCTTATATTAATTTGATTGTTGCTCCGCTCCTCATCGTATCCCTTTTTGCCAGGCAACCGATTACTCTTGAATAATTACTGATGTTCTTAGCTTATTATCACAACAAGCCTTGCAGGGAAATGAGGACCTAAAACCGAAAAACAATATAACCGGAACGCATAAGGAGTTGGAGTAATGCTTATCTCTTACCTGATATACATCCTGCGCACACTATTGGTGATTTTTGCCAACATCCTAAAAAGAGGAGTTCGCCATCCTGATTATGTTATCTTTACCCTTCATGGCTATTATCCCGATCTCAAGCAATTACCGGAGGGGTTTATTCAAAAAAGAATGAAACCCCCTTTGAAAAGCCTGCAGGAATTGGAAAACGAATTCCGGCTCATAGGCAAAAGCCCGCAAGTTAAGGGTGTTATCCTTCAACTGGGCACCCTTGCCCTCTCCTATTCCCAGATCCAACATTTGACACAGATGATCAAAAATCTACAGGACAACGGCAAGGAAGTAATAACCTGGGCAACCGGTTACAATATCCATAGTTATTTTCTGGCGGCGGCGGCAGATCGAATTTTGATGCAAAAAGGCGGGGTTATCCATACCCTTGGTTTTGCCAGCCGCCAGATTTACATGAAAGATGCCCTTGACTGGTGCGGCCTGGAATTCGATGTCGTCCAGGTAAGTCCCTATAAATCGGCGCTTGAACGGTTTGTGCGGTCAAATATGTCCGATGAAGTCAGGGAGATGACTGAGTGGCTGCTGGATTCTTATTATCAGCAGTTTGTCCGGGCCGTCGCCCGGGGCCGCAGTTTGGAAGAAAGCAAGGTCCAAACCCTGATCGAACAAACCCCGCTTTATGGTGAAGATGCATTGGAAAGCGGGACAATTGACGGCATCGTCAATGCCGAGGATCTTTCGACATACCTGAGCAGCAATAAAAAAGCCCTGCGCCTGTCCTCCTGGGATGAGTGCGGTAAAATATTTCCCAGGCCACTGCCACCAATGCCTGGAAAATACATTGCCATCTTAAAAGTACAGGGCAATATCATCGACGGCAAAAGCCAGCGTCCGCCGGCCCGCCCTCCTTTACCTATACCCTTTTTATTCAATGATCTAACCGGTGATCTTACTTTTGTTCAACAGGCACGCCAGGTCCTTAGAGATAAACGGGCCCGGGCGGTCTTGCTCTACATCGATTCCGGTGGCGGCTCAGCCACCTCGTCTGAAGCCATTACTGCAATTCTAGAAAAAATTGCCGCCAAAAAGCCCCTTGTGGCCCTGATGAGTTCGATCGCAGGTTCCGGGGGATATTACGTAGCCACCCCCGCTTCCTGTATTGTGGCCCAACCGGCCACCATTACCGGTTCAATCGGGGTAATCGCCGCCAAAATAGTTAATTCCCGCCTGCTGGAAAGGCTGCTCCTAAACCGGGAAACCATCCAGCGGGGCCAAAAAGAGCTCTTTGCTTCCCCCGAAAAACCCTTCACTGATGAAGAAAGAGAAAAAGCCCAGGGGTTTATCGACCATATTTATAATATGTTTATCAACCGTGTAGCCAAAAGCCGCAACATCAACCCTGAATCTTTGGAACAAATCGGCGGTGGCAAAGTATGGACCGGCGAACAGGCCCTTGAGCACGGCCTGGTCGACGAACTCGGCGGCCTGCAATCAGCCCTATCCAAGCTGTGCGAACTGGCCAAGCTTCCCCAAAACACTCGTCTTATTGAAATACCTTACCCGAGGCGGGAAACAGCCCCCTTGCCCACTACCGCAAGTTTGATTGATTATGCTTTAGAAAACATTGACCGCGTCAATAAAAGCCCGGCTTTGCTTGCCGGCCCCTTTTACTTTCAAAACCCGTTTGATCAATGAAACGATGAAACGTTGGGGAAACACCGGGGACGGTTCTTTTTGTTTCATTCATTTGAAACAAAAAGAACCGTCCCCGTTGTTTCATCCGTTGTTTCAATAGCTGTAGAATCCCCGGCCGGTTTTGCGTCCCAGGTGACCGGCTTCCACCAGCTTTCTCATTACCTGCGGTGCTCGAAAGCGATCTCCATAGGCCTCAGTCATCCCTTCAGAAGCAAAAAGCAGGGTGTCAAGTCCGACATAATCGGCCAGCTCAAAAGGCCCCATTGGGTAGTTTAACCCCAGTTTTACGGCCTTGTCGATATCTTCAGCAGAGGCTACACCTTCTTCCAGCACCCGCATGCACTCCATCATGTGGGCCGCCAGGACCCGGCTGGTCACAAACCCCTGGGCATCCTTAACCAAAACAGTTTCTTTACCCATTTTCCGGGAAACTATCTGGATTGACTGGATCGTCTTTTCCGAAGTATCCACTCCGGCCACAATCTCAATCAGCTTCATGATCGGGGCCGGGTTAAACCAGTGCATGCCGATTACTCTGTCCGGACAGGAAGTAGCTGAAGCTATATCGGTTATGCTCAACTCTGTGGTATTGCTGGCCAGGATTGTTTCTTCTTCACATGAAGCTCCCAGCTCGGCAAAGATATTCTTCTTAAGTTTAAGGTTTTCGGGTACCGCTTCAATGACCAGCTGGACATCTTTCACTGCCTCGACCATAACAGTGGTAGTTGATATTCTATCTAAAATCTCTTCAACTTCTTCCTGCTTGATTTTGCCGGCCTTGACGAAGCGGCTCAAACTGCTGCTAATACTCTCCATTCCTTTTTCCAAAACTTCTTCGGAAACATCAAGCATGCTCACTTCATAGCCGGAAGCGGAAGCTACCTGGGCGATACCGCTTCCCATCTGCCCCGCTCCCAGTACTGCTATCTTACTGATCTCCAAGTTTAATTCCCTCCTCATAAAAGTAAGTCGGTAAAAAACCAAACCATAATAATGATTTTAACAAGCCACGATCAGGAATCAAATCAGCAAACCTTGTATATTATTAAACTTTCAGACCCGGTTTACCTGCATTAAATTGCCGCCTCCACGACTTCCCTGCTTTACTCTTTAGATCATATTTAACGCCACCCCCCTGGCTTCTCCGTAAAACTACCGGTATAATATGCTTAAAACTCTTTACAATAATTTCACCGGGAGGTTTGAAAATGACGTTGAAAACCGGCAGTGATTTGTTTCATTCATACCGTCACCTGGCAGATGCCTGCCTCGATCACCCCTTCGTCCAGGGTATTGCCGGAGGCGATCTCTCTCGCGACAGCTTCAAGTTCTATATCGGCCAGGACGCTTTCTTTCTTGAATCGTTTGCCCGCGCCTATGCGCTGTCCCTGGCCAAAGCACCCGACAGCTCTGCCATGTATACTTTTCTGGAGCTGTTGGAAGGGGCCCTGGAAGAACTGCGCCTCCACCGTAATTACGCCGAAAAATGGGAAATCGAACTTGCCCCGGAACCGGCCTCGACGACCAGGGCTTACACCGACTTCCTCCTGCGGGTGGCCTGGAGTGAATCGGTAGACTGTATTATGGCCGCCATGATGCCTTGCATGCGCCTTTACTCTTACCTGGGTCAGGCGCTTAAACATAAGGTCAACCCCGAAAGCCCCTACCGGGAATGGGTGGAAACATACTCAACCGATGATTTTGAAAGCCTGGCCGGCAAGCTTGAAGAACTTTTTGACGAATACACAACGGAAAAAAAGTCCACCGGACGGGC
>PUNU01000135.1 GCA_003551865.1 Syntrophomonadaceae bacterium | reverse complement strand
GGGCATGCTTTCGGTGTTCATGCTCCCGGTTTAAGTGATTTCAACGTGGCCCTGCAGGCAGCCCACAACCTGCTTCTGGCGCACGGAATGGCGGTTAAGGCTTTCCGTGAAGCAGGCCGCGGTGATGAGCCGGTGGGCATCGCTTTAAACCTTAACCACATCGGTGCGGCTTCCGACAGTCCGGAAGACCTCGAGGCTGCCCGGCGCAGCGACGGCTTCATGAACCGCTGGTTTTTGGACCCGATTTTCAGAGGTGGTTATCCGCAGGATATGGTTGAAATTTTTTCCCGCTCTTTTAATTTGCCTGAAACCGGAAGTGAGGATTTTGCGTTTATAGCGGAGCCGCTAGACTTTCTGGGCGTTAACAATTATACCCGCACCCTGGTGCGGACAAGCGGTTCCGAAGATGACTTTACGGGCAACCCGGTCAACCCCCCGGACGCAGAGTATACCGATATGGGCTGGGAAATTTATCCCCGCGGAATGTACGAACTGTTAATGCGGCTGCACCGGGACTATGGGCCCATTCCGCTGTATATTACCGAAAATGGCGGGGCCTTTCCCGACGAGTTGAACAAGGATGGTACCGTTGATGATCGGCGCAGGATAAACTACCTGCAGAGTTACCTGCTGGAAGCCTGGAAAGCAGTCCAGGAGGGTGTGCCGTTAAAAGGCTACTTTGTGTGGACGCTGATGGATAATTTTGAGTGGAGCTTTGGGTTCAGCAAGCGTTTTGGCCTGATCTATGTCGACTTCGCCACCGAAAAACGTTATCTGAAAAACAGCGCCCACTGGTACAAACAGGTAATCAGCCGAAACGGGCTGGATATTTAGGAGCATTGCCACCGGATAAATCCAGCACTGGCAAATAATAGATCAGTATTACTTTGAGGTTAGGGTCAGGTCTGTATAACCCTGTATTTTAAAAAAGCTCGGGGTGGGGACATATAGCATGAAAGCGAAACAGGTAATTGAAAAAATGATTACCCGCATACGCGGGGACGAGCAGGAAAAGGTACCCGACCGGGTCACCGTCGAAGCCCCCGTGACCATTTATCTCAACGGCAGTGAACTGGTAACTCTTTTGGCCACCCCGGAGAAATTAGACCTTCTGGCTCTGGGGTTTTTGCGATCCGAGGGCCTGCTTAGCTCTTATGACCAGGTGGCCTCGCTTCATATCCGGGAAGAGGGGCTGGTGGAAGTCGAGTTGAAAGATGACACAGGTCTCGCCAAAAGCCTTTACGGCAAGCGCACGGTAACTTCCGGCTGCGGCAAGGGTACTGTTTTTTTCAACGTCCTCGATTCTCTGCGCAGCAGCCCGCTAACCGGCAGCTTAAAAATCAGCACCGGCAAGGCCCTGGCTTTGATGAAATCTCTCCAGGATAAAGCGGAAATTTTTAAAGCTACCGGTGGGGTGCACAGTGCGGCCCTGGCAGATGGAGAGCAGATCCTTTTTTTTTGTGAAGATATCGGGCGCCATAACGCCATCGACAAGATCATCGGTGAATGCCTCCTCAAAGGTGTATCCACAGAAGATAAAATAATTGTTTCCAGCGGCCGATTAAGCTCGGAAATTTTACTCAAAGCAGCCAAACTGAAAGTACAACTGCTGATATCACGGGCTGCCCCCACTTCTTTGAGCATAGAACTGGCTGAAAGCTTAAATATTACTCTGGTCGGTTTTGCCAGAGGCAAAAGGCTCAATATTTATACCCATCAATGGAGAATTATAAACGACTGAACGGATTGAAAGGTGAGTTGATAACCGATGTCAAAACCGAAGATCTTTGTAACCAGGAAACTTCCCGGCCCGGCCATGGATATGCTGGATACTGAATGTGATATGACTGTGAACCCCCACGACCGTCCCGTATCAAGAAAAGAGTTGGAGAAAGCGATTGAAGGGATTGACGGCTTACTCTGCCTGCTCACCGATACCATTGACGAAGATCTGCTGGCTAAAAGCACCCGGTTGAAGATAGTTTCTAATTATGCTGTCGGTTATGACAATATCGATGTGGATGCCTGCAGCAAAAGAAACATAGCTGTTTCTAATACCCCGGGGGTACTGACCGAAGCTACCGCCGATCTGGCCTGGGCCCTGCTCATGGCTGGGGCCCGGCGGCTGGTGGAAGCGGACCGCTATGTGCGGGAAGGCCGGTTTAAATCCTGGGGGCCGATGCTCTTTCTGGGCCACGAGGTGAACAACAAAACGCTTGGTATTGTTGGCTTTGGCCGAATCGGGCGCGCCGTGGCTAAAAGGGCCGGCGGTTTTAATATGCGGATCCTTTACAACAGCAGAAGCCGGGTTGGCGAAGAGGTGGAAAAAAGCCTGGGTGTTGAGTACAGGCCTCTGAATCAGCTGTTCAAAGAGGCTGATTACATAAGCCTGCATCTCCCTTTAAACGAAGAGACCAGGCAAATGATCGGTGCTAAAGAACTGAAGCTAATGAAATCTTCAGCCATACTGGTTAACACCTCACGGGGGCCGGTTATCGACGAAAAAGCCCTGGTGCGGGCCCTTAAGCAAAATGAAATTGCCGGGGCGGCGCTGGATGTATATGAACACGAACCGGCATTGGCTCCCGGACTGACAGAGCTACCCAATGCAGTTCTTGCACCGCACATTGCCAGCGCCACCACTGAAACGCGAACAAAAATGGCCGTGATGGCGGTCAAAAACCTGCTTGCCGGTTTAAAGGGAGAAAAGATTCCCAACCTGGTCAACCGCGAACTAAATAACCTGTCGCACAACTCGGGCGGGAATCGGTGACCTGGCCATTAGACATTTAATGCTGGTGGGATAAAAAACCTTTTGCTCCCAATAATAAAATTAACACTGGGGGCCTAAAGTGAATGATCATGAGCTGAGGTAGTATAACACTACAGCGCAATGTCCGGGAATTAGCGGTGCCATGGGGACAGTTCGAGCCTTCCTGAGCGCAGCGAAGGCCGAAGGGAAAACGATGGAACCGTCCTCTATGGCCTAGCGCGGGCAATGATGCAGGCTAAAGTTGCGGTTTAGTGATAAGTAAAAATGTAACAAGCTTTCATTGACAGGGGACTAATTGTGGTTTGGGCCGGTTTGAGAAGCGACCAGCTTTCGAAGAGCTTTTCTGTCTTTGACCAGGTTTTCGTCAAAATGAAGTTTTTTGGCATTAACGTTTACCTGGTCAAGATAAAAACCGGTTAAATATTCAACCTCATCTTTAACGCTT
>PUNU01000167.1 GCA_003551865.1 Syntrophomonadaceae bacterium | reverse complement strand
CTTGTTGAGTGAAAAGCTGTGCCATGGGGACGGTTCGAGCGTTCCTGAGCGTAGCGAAGGCCGAAGGGAAAACGATGGAACCGTCCCCTATGGCATAGCGGTTTAGGCCTGAGTAGTTACAACAGAACAAACTTAATTGACAGGGCACAATTTATTAAAGGAGGAAATAAGGCCGAAATGACCAGAAACTGTGGTGCGACCATGGTGGAAAAAATACTGGCTGCCGGGGCCGGAAGGACAAAGGTTGAACCGGGAGAATTGGTGAACGTCAGGGTGGACCTGGCCCTCGGCAACGATATAACCGCTCCGGTGGCCATAAAAGAATTTGAACGTTTCGGCCGTGAAACAGTTTTCGATCCGGAAAAGATCATCCTGGTGCCGGATCATTTTACACCCAACAAGGATATTGCCGCAGCCGAACAGGTTATGGTCCTGCGCCGGTTTGCCGAACGTTACAATATAAAACATTATTATGAAGTGGGCCGTATGGGTATCGAGCATGCCCTGCTGCCTGAACAGGGTCTGGTCCGGCCGGGTTCGATCATTATCGGGGCTGATTCGCACACCTGTACTTACGGGGCCCTGGGTGCTTTTGCTACAGGGGTGGGCAGCACAGATCTGGCTGCGGCCATGGCTATCGGTGAAGCCTGGTTCCGGGTGCCGCCGACTGTACGTTATGAATATAACGGCTCCCTTCCCCGCTGGCTGGGAGGAAAAGACCTCATCCTGTATACAATCGGCCGGATCGGTGTCGACGGTGCCCGGTACCGGGCCATGGAATTTGCCGGTTCGGCCATAGATCAATTGTCCATGGACGGCCGCCTGACAATGGCCAACATGGCTGTCGAAGCCGGCGGCAAGTGCGGTTATATCCAGCCCGACGATATCACTTTTAGATATCTTGAAGATAGGGGAGTTTATTCTTACAGCCCGGTCTACAGTGACGATAACGCAGTTTACGAACAGGTTTACAGTTTTGATATAACCGGCATGGAGCCGCAGGTAGCCTTCCCCCCCTCTCCGGCCAATGTGTTTCCCGTTTCCAGGGCGGCCGGCGTCGAGATTCAGCAGGTGGTTATCGGTTCGTGCACTAACGGCAGAATCGAAGATTTACGTGCGGCGGCCGCTGTGCTAAAAGGCAGGCGAGTTCATCCCCGGGTGCGGCTGTTGGTAATACCGGCCACCCAGCGGATATACCGCCAGGCTCTTGATGAAGGGCTCCTCTCTGTTTTTATTGCCGCTGAGGCGGCAGTTAGCACTCCCACCTGCGGCCCCTGTCTCGGGGGGCACATGGGTATATTGGCCGGCGGTGAAAAGGCCCTCGCTACGACCAACCGCAATTTCGTCGGCCGCATGGGGCATCCGGAGAGCGAAGTATACCTCTGTGGTCCGGCGGTGGCGGCCGCTTCGGCGGTAGCCGGCCAAATCGTCCACCCTGAGGAGGTCGTCTAATGATTTTGGAAGGCAGGGTCTGGATTTTCGGTGACAATATTGATACCGATGCGATTATTGCCGCCCGCTACCTGAGCACTGTAAATCCGGAAGAACTGGCCAAGCACCTGATGGAGGACATCGAGCCTGAATTTCCTAAACTGGTGCGGCCGGGAGATATACTGGTTGCCGGTCACAATTTTGGCTGCGGCAGTTCACGCGAGCATGCCCCCCTTGCAATAAAAGGGGCCGGGGTCTCCTGTGTAATTGCCCGCAGTTTTGCCCGCATCTTTTTCCGTAATGCGATCAACATCGGCATGCCAATCCTGGAATGCCCGGATGATCTTTCCTTTTTGTCCCCCGGCAAGGATATCCTTAAGGTCGATTTGGAAAAGGGCCTGATTGCCCATGTCCAATCCGGCCAAAGCTGGAGGGCCGCACCTTTCCCTCCGTTCATGCAGGAGCTGATCAGCTCTGGAGGCCTGGTGGAGTACGTCAAGAAACGCCTGGATCAGGAGAAACTTTAAATCAATGGTTCACGGTATATTCTATTTGCATTTTCTAAGCGATAATGGTAGGGTTTTAAATGGGCGAAATACGGACCTGGTTGTTGTAAAAACATCCTCGCTTTACTGCCCGAATTAATCATTCCGGTAATCATTTTTTGCCCGGCCTAAAGGCAGTCCGGGCGATCTTTAAGGAGGCCTATACATGAAGAAGTACACCAGCGAAAATATTCGCAACGTAGCCTTAATTTCTCACGGTGGTGCCGGAAAGACTTCTCTTGCCGAAGCACTGCTTTTTACATCGGGAGCGGTCAATCGTCTCGGCAGTATCGAGTCGGGCAATACCACTACCGACTATGACCCGGACGAAATCAAAAAGCAGGTGACTATCAACGTCGGCCTGGCTCCCCTGGAATGGGACGATACCAAGATAAACCTGCTTGACACACCCGGCTACTTTGACTTTATTGGCGATGTCCTGGGGGCACTGCGAGTTGCCGACAGCGTGATAACAACGGTTTGTGCCGTTTCCGGGGTTGAAGTGGGGACTGAAAAGGTATGGGGCTATGCCGATGAATTCAAACTGCCCCGCTTTGTGGTGATCAATAAGCTGGATCGTGAGAATGCCGATTATGACGGAACGCTCGAACAGTTGAGAGACTATTTTGGCCTCAGTGTCGCTCCACTCCAGATGCCGGTGGGCAAAGAAGCGAATTTTAAGGGGGTAGTTGACCTGGTCAGGCAGAAAGCCCAGATATTTTCCGATGACGGTCAAAAGATCAGCGAAGAAGATATCCCCGATGATTTGCTTTCGCAGGCCCGGGATCTGCGCGAAAAACTGGTCGAGGTGGTGGCCGAGGCGGACGATGTTTTGCTGGAAAAATACCTGGAAGGCGAAGAGCTCAGCGATGAAGAAGTAAACGACGGGCTTCGCCGGGGAGTTTTAGAAGGCAAGATCGTTCCTGTCCTCTGCTGTGCCGCCACCAGGAACTTCGGTATCCAGCCCCTGCTTGACCTGATCAAGCGCTACCTCCCTTCTCCCATGGACAAAGAAGAAATAAAAGGTTACCGTCCGGGCAGTGAAGAAGAGGCAACCCGAAAATTGAGCCCGGATGAACCGCTTTCAGCTTTTGTTTTTAAGACTCTTGCCGACCCGTATGTGGGGCGGATAAATTATTTCCGGGTTTACTCAGGCACCCTCAAACCCGACAGCCAGATCTACAACTCCACGAAGGATATTTCGGAACGCGTGGGCCAGGTTTTTTCCATGCGGGGAAAGAACCAGCTCCAGATGGATGAAGTGGTTACCGGAGACATAGCCTGTGTAGCCAAACTCCAGAACACCGTTACCGGCGATACCCTTTGTGATCGCAGTGACCCGATCGTGTTTCCGGCCCTGGATTACCCGGAGCCGGTTATTTCTTTCGCCGTGGAACCGAAAACAAAAGGTGACGAAGAAAAAGTTATGAGCGGGCTTTCCCGTTTTCTGGAAGAAGACCCCACTTTTCACCTGGAGAGAAAAGCGGAAACCAGGCAGACTGTAATTTCCGGCCTCGGTGAACTGCACCTGGAGATTATCGTCAGCCGCCTGGCTCAAAAGTTTGGGGTGGATGTAGATCTTTCCACTCCCAGGGTGCCATACAAGGAAACCATTCGCGGTCAGTCCAAAATCGAAGGGAAGCATAAAAAACAGTCGGGTGGCCGCGGCCAGTACGGCCATGTTTACCTGGAGCTCGAGCCCGCCGAAGCAGGCCAGGGCTTGATATTTGAAGACAAAATCTTCGGAGGGGCCGTTCCGAAACAGTATATCCCGGCTGTGGAAAAAGGAATCCGCGAAGCGATGGAGGAAGGAGTGGTTGCCGGTTATCCGGTTGAGGATGTAGTGGTCAGGCTGGTTGACGGTTCATACCATACTGTGGATTCCTCCGAAATGGCTTTCAAAATTGCTGCCGCCCAGGCTTTCCGCAAGGGTATGGAACAAGCCGGCGCCGTCCTCCTCGAGCCGATCATGAATGTCGAGGTAATTGTTCCGGAAACTTTTATGGGCGACATAATGGGCGATTTAAACAGCAAAAGGGGACGCATCCAGGGCATGGAACCCGAAGGCAGCCTGCAGAAAATTCGTGCCCAGGTGCCCATGGCCGAAATGTTCAAATACTCGATCGATTTGCGTTCAATGACCCAGGGCAGGGGCTTTTTCACTGTTTCTTTTTCTCACTACGAAGAAGTTCCTCAGCAGGTCGCAGAACAGATTATCGCCGCGGCAAAAGCGGAGCAGGAAGAAGAATCTTAAAAGAGCCTTAGTTTGGTCCGGTGATGCCCGGGCAAAAATTGATTGCTTAAGGATTAATGGAGGCGGTGTAAACAGCCGCCTCTTTAATTGTGACGCACCATGCGCAGCAGTTTGTTTGCGGCTTTACCAAGGAGCAGGCGGGCAAAGGAAAACAGCGGCTTGATATCGTCGGCAGCCCATATAGCGTGGGCCTTGTGGTGGGCAATCCAGGGCAGCAGTATCTGCTTGCATGTAAGCTGCTTCTTTTTCAGGTAGGCGCGGACGCTGAAAAGGTCTTCATAGGCATGCCAGAAAGCCCACGCTTGTTCTTTCCGGATGTGCATGGAAGGGAGAGGATCGCCAATCAAGTCGCGGTACATTGCATAGGTAAATTCCAGCCCGCATTTGTCGAAGAGCACGTTTAGTGTGCTCAGGCGGGCGTTGATTTCAATCAGGTGGTAATGATTTGTCCGGGGATCCTTTTTAAATTCAATTTCACCGTAGCCCCTGTAACCCAGGCGCTTGATGTAATCGAGACCCAGCTCAACTAGTTCGGGATCATAATAATGATGGGTTAATGTGGATGATCCAAAATTGATTGGAAACTGGCGCAGTTTTTGAGCGCTAAAAGTGTGGGTGGCATCCCCTTTTTTGTCTACGTAAACATCGAAAACAAACATCTGGTCGTCAAAACCGGGGATTATCTCCTGGACCATGACTTCCAGCTCACTTGAGCGGGCTTCTTCCAGGGCTGTCAACAGCTCATCCCGGTCTTTGGCCAGAAGGCATTTCTGGCGGAAAACCTTCACGAATTGATGGGATAGGGCGGGCTTGATAATACAGGGATAAGACATTTTTCCGGCCGCAGTGTCAAGTTTGCTGTCCGAATCGACGATTATCGTTTGCGGCACCCGCAGATTATGCTTTTGAGCAAGCTGGGCCAGCCCTTTTTTGTCGACGATGTTCTCAAGCAGCCCGGGCGGGTTTTCCGGGAAGCGGTAATAGCGGTCCAGCTTTTCGGCATGGCGGGATATAAGCAGGGCATAGCTGTCGGTCGATGCTATCAGCACCGGGCGATCGGAAAAATCTTCTCCGAACTGTATAAGAAAATCGGCCAGGGCCATTTCTTCCCGGTTAATATCTGGGCAGAGCACTTTTTGCGTGACGTAGCGGGAAGCCAGCGCATAAGCTTTGGGAAAAAAATAATCCAGGGCATAAACGGGGACACCTCTGCGGCCCAAAGTCCGAATCGCCCCCAGGGCTGTATAGAAATTTGCACCCAGTATAACCGCCGGTGTTTGCATATGAGCAGTGCCCTCCATTAGCTTTTTTAATTATACAGTAAACTTTAACCGCTTCGGCTGGTTTTTGCAATAAATTTTACTCATATTTACTCCTTGTCAATTATGTTATAATCAAAATACTTTAAGTAACAGCCCGTTCAACGGCGGTTTTGGGGATGATCTTGAATGAAACGCAAGCAGGTGGCGGTAATTTTTGGCGGGCGGTCGGGAGAACATGTGGTTTCCCTTCGCTCTGCAGCTTCGATAATGGAGGCCATTGACAAAGACAGCTACCAGGTTATTCCTGTAGGCATTGCCAGGGATGGGACGTGGTTTACCGGGCCGGATGCCTGGCTAGCCCTTTGGGAGAAACGACCTCCCCGGGAAGCGGCCCGTACATCTTTTTTAACCGATCCAAACCACCCGGGCCTGCTTGTTCAGTCCGAACGTTCGCCTTTGGAGTGGTGGTTCCAGCCGCTGGATCTTGTTTTCCCGGTTCTGCACGGCACCTACGGGGAAGACGGGACTATCCAGGGTTTGTTTGAAATGGCCGGCATAGCCTATGTCGGCTCCGGGGTGCTTGCTTCCAGCGTGGGCATGGACAAAGTGGTCATGAAAACACTTTTTAAAAAGCAGGAGCTGCCGGTTGCTTCTTTTATCTATTTTTACCGCTGGCAGTGGAATGGCAGGGAAAGCTACTGGCAGGACCTGGCCGAAAACAAGCTGGGTATGCCCTGTTTCGTTAAACCGGCCAACCTGGGCTCAAGCGTCGGGGTGACCAAGGTGCAGTCCGGGGCAAACTTCGTGTCGGCGGTTGAAGAAGCGCTGCTTTATGACGATAAGGTGGTAATTGAAGAATATATTGATGGCCGGGAAATCGAGTGCAGTGTTTTGGGTGACGTCGATGCGGCCGCTTCCCGCCCGGGCGAAGTAATACCCTGCAACGAATTCTATGATTACCGGGCCAAGTACATAGATGATCGATCAGAGCTCGTGATTCCGGTAGAGCTGGGGGCCGAGCTTGAAGAAACTATAAAGGACTATTCGGTAAGGGCCTTCCAGGCCGTAGAAGCAAGCGGCCTGGCCCGGATTGATTACTTTCTCAGCAAGGGAAAAGATTTAATAGTAAATGAAATCAACACCATTCCCGGCTTTACCAGCATCAGTATGTATCCCAAGCTCTGGGAAGCCAGCGGCGTTCCTTACAGTGATTTGATCGGCAAACTGCTTGAGCTGGCCGAAACCCGGTTTGAGCGCCGCCGGTCACTTTTAAGCTCTACTCCCGAATGACAAGCCGGTCCGGCGGTGCTTCTGAATGTAAGCAGCCCCGGTAATTGGCACGCAGCGGCTGAAGGAAAATCGGCTTACTATGTTGAATTGCTTAAATGGCGAAGCTGGAAAGTGGCAGGTTGGGTGGCGCTTACGCCAGGAGGGGTGAGGTCGATTACAGAGCAACAGCAGTCGCTGTTTGACTATATGAGTAAAGGCAGTTCCGTTCCCCGGCAGGAAGCGCAGGAAAAAGATCCGGAGCAGCAGCTTGAAGAGCTGAAAAAGAACTGCCTTTCCTGCAAGCTCTGTATTTTAAGGAACGGCTGCCGGCAGGTCGTTTTCGGGGACGGGAATCCCCGGGCCCGCCTGATGCTGATCGGCGAAGGTCCGGGAGCCGATGAAGACAGGATCGGAATCCCTTTTGTCGGCCGGGCCGGCCGGCTGCTTGACCGCATCCTGTCAGCCGTTAAAATTGAACGCAAAGAGGTCTACATTGCCAACGTAATTAAATGCCGCCCCCCGGGTAACCGCTTACCCTTTCAATCCGAGATCGACCACTGCCTGCCTCATCTAGAGAAGCAAATAGAACTAATCAATCCACAAATTGTTGTATGCCTGGGGGCGCTGTCTATGCGCACGCTGATCGATAAGAATGCCTCGATCACGCGGAGTAGAGGCCGGTGGCATGAAATCGGGGGGCGCCGGTTTATGGCTACTTTTCATCCGGCGGCTTTACTGCGCGATCCGGGAAAGAAAAGAGATGTATGGGAAGATTTTATAGAAATTGTCAAATACTATCATGATGACGGAGGTTGCGGTTAATGAGCAATGAACTGGTTTTATTGGTGGATGATGAAAAAACGCTGGTCAAGGCTCTCACCTTCAACCTGGAAAGAGAAGGATTTAGGGTGGAACCGGCCTATGACGGGCGGGAAGCACTGGAAAAAGTTTTTGAATTAAAGCCCGACATAGTGGTTCTCGATTTGATGCTGCCTGAAGTGGACGGTTTTGAAGTTTGCCGGCAGATTCGCAAAAAAATGGAGCTGCCCATTATAATGCTTACCGCCCGCAGTGAAGACATAGACAAAGTCCTCGGTCTCGAGCTGGGTGCCGACGACTACCTGACCAAGCCTTTTAATTCCCGGGAGCTGGTAGCCCGGATCAAGGCTATCCTGAGGCGCAGCACGGCATGGGAGGAAGAATCAAAGAAACAAATTCAGATTGGCAAGCTGGAAATCGACCTGCTGCAGCATCGGGTCCGGGTGGAAGGCAGGGAGATCAACCTTACTTCCAAGGAATTTTCCCTGCTAAGCTTCCTTGCCGCCAATGCCGGAAACGTTTATTCCCGGGAGCAGCTTCTGGAACAGGTGTGGGGTTATGATTACTATGGTGATGTGCGCACGGTTGATGTCCATATCAGGCATCTCAGGGAAAAAATTGAAAAAGATCCTGCCAACCCTGAAATTATCGTAACCGTTTGGGGTACCGGCTACAAAATTAGGGAGGTCGCTTAATGTCGGGCATTTACAGCCTTCGCTTTCGCCTGGCAGCGACATTTCTGGCCATTATTCTTGCGGTAATGATAATTATCAGTTTTTTTCTCTATACCACGCTGGAGCACTACCACATCAATAATTTGCGCGAGAGCTTAAAACGCACCGGATTTTTGGCCTCCGATTTTCTGGTCGGCCATCTACGCGGGCAGGTCAACTCAGTACGCCTGAGCACCCTGGCAGAAAACATGAGCCGTCAGGCCGGTGCCCGGGTTATATTTACCGATCAGCAGGGTGTCGTGGTCGGCGATTCGATGCGCGTTGGAGGCCTGCTCAATCAAGCCCTGGAACAGGAAAATGTTTATGACGCCCTGGAGGGAGAAGTCAGCAGCAGTGTAGGCTACAGCGAACGATTGGAACAAAATGTCCTCCAGGTGGCCATACCGGTCGAAGAAGACGACTCGGTAATCGGAGCCATTTTTTTGTCGGCTTCGATGGAAGATGTCTACAATACCCTGGGTGATATTCGCTCCTTTCTCTTGCTGGCCACCCTCCTGGCCGTAGCCGTGGTCGGCGGCGGCTCGGTTCTTTTGGCCCGCCGTATTACCGGGCCGGTTGAAGAGCTTACTGCGGCGGCAAGAAAAATGGCCGAGGGCAAACTTGATCAGCATATCGAAGTTTCATCGAGTGATGAGATTGGCCGGCTGGCGGATCAGTTCAACTTAATGACCAAGCGCTTGAATTACTATACCAGCAACCTGAAAAAATTTGCCGCCGATGTTGCCCATGAGGTGCGGACGCCGCTCACGACAATGAGTCTTTTGACAAAATCTTTAAAAGAACATGAAATGGAGCCGGAACAGCAAAAAGAGTTTGTCGAAGACCTGGACAGCGAGCTCGATCGGTTGATTGCCATGGTCAACGACCTGCTGGAACTGTCCAGGCTGGAAAAAGAAGATGTCGAGCGGGAAGAGGTGGTGCTAAACCGCCTGATCCGCAGCATGGTTGAGGAGAACCAGTATCGCTTTGCCCGGGCCGGCCTGGAGCTGCACTGTGAACTGCCGGAACGGGAATACAAAGTAATGGCAGTGCCGATGCAGCTTCGCCAGGTTGTGGGCAACCTGCTGGACAACGCCTTGAACTATACTCCTCCCGGAGGAGCAGTTAGCGTTTCTCTTTATAGGGAAGAAAATGAGGCCGTTACCAGGGTTGCCGATACAGGTTGCGGTATTCCTGAAGAGGATTTAAGCTATATTTTTGAGCGTTTTTTCCGGGTTGACCGGGCCCGCACCCGGGAGGGCGGTGGAACCGGCCTCGGCCTGGCCATCGTCAGTGAAATTGTCGCCCAGCACGGAGGCAGGGTCTGGGTGGAAAGCAAAGAAGGGGCGGGCAGCAGTTTCTATTTTGCCCTGCCCTATTCTGAAGAACAAATTTAACAATTCTTAATCAGGCGGAAACAGATAATTAACGAATTGACTTGTCTTTATAGTAGAATGGTGATTAATCGGGTATTTTATCCGGGGGTGTTTCTTAATGAAGCGGTTTCAACCTTACTTCTACTTGGTGGGCCTGGCCCTGTTGTTTGTCCTGGCCGGCCTGGTCCTGTTTTCCATGCACCTGTGGCCGAGATCTGAATCGACCGAAGTAATAGTTGAACCCCAGGTTCAGGATGAAGGCGGCTCTCTTTACGATCTCTGGTTTACCGGCAGCACGATCTATGACCTGGATGTAGACCATAGCCTGACCGGTATTCTTATGAGCGCCGAAAATAACAAGGTCAACCTTCTGGACAGTGATCGTAAACTAAGGTGGGATAAAACATTTTCCACTGCTCCCAGGCAGGCCAAAATTTCTTCCTGCGGCAATTACGTTGTCATTGGAACAGAGGGCGGCAGGCTGCTTTACATGTCTACTGACCAGCAGTTCTGGTGGGATGATCAAGGGTTTTCGGTCAGGGATATTGCGGTATCACCCAACGCTTCATGGGTTGCTGTTTCCCGGGCGGAATCTGAAGAAGATACGCACTACCTCGAGCTGTTTAACCAGGATGGTGAAAAAAAATGGAGCATCGAGAGTCCGCCGATAGAGAAGATTCACCTCTCCAGCGAGTACCTGGAGCAGGCCAACATTTTCTATACTTACCGGGAAGAGGAACAACCCTCGATAGCGGCGGTTGATATCGACGGCGAGAAGCTGTGGACCCATGAAGGCCAATCGCTGGCCGCGGTTTCCAAGCACGGCAGCCGTATGGCCGCCCTGGGCGGCGACCGGCTGGTAGTTTACAATCTGCAGGGGGAATCCCTGTGGGAAACGAGCCTGCCGTTCGAGGTCAAAAACGTCAAGTTTAACCCGCAGAATTACAATCGCCTGCTGGTTTACGGCAGCAGGGAAGGTTCCGAAGAAAACCTTTACTATTTTGACCTGACCGAAGATTTGCTCTGGAGCAAGCGCATTGCGGACGGATCACTATTTGCCTTTACTCCCGACGGCCAAAACATTGTTACCAGCTCCTGGCGGCACTATCGGGAAGACTACACCCGCATGAGCCTGATTGACCGGGAAGGCACCGAGGTTAACAGCTGGGAAGTGGCCATGCAGGTGGAGCGGTTGACGGTATCCGGCCACCCGCACCTGGTCCTGCTTGGCGGACGGGACGGCTATATCGACCTGGTAAACCTCAAGCCCCTGCTTGCTGAAAACGACAACGATATTCAAAAAACGCCTCTCTACAGTCCCGTCACTACCACCACAAGGGCCGACGAAATATGGATCCCTCTTTATTTTGTTGACGAAAACAACAACCTGGTTCCGGTATCCAGGTCGATTAGCTCCACGGACAACCCCCTGCGAGCCGCCCTGGAAGAGCTTGTCCGCGGGCCGGCCCGGGGCAGTGCCCTTTACCGCACCATCCCCGACAAAGAAATATTTATCGATATTGATTTTTCATTGGAAGAGGGATGCCTGGAACTCGATCTTTCTCCCGAGCTGGTCGAGATGAGCGGTCCAACTCAAAGCGAAAAAGCGTTTAAGTCCCTGCTTTATACAGTCAGCTCATTTAGCGAAGTCAAAGAAATACATCTCCTCTCCGAAGGGGAGCCAATTGAAGCATTGGGTGAAGGCCCGGCCCTGGAACAGCCGGTTGAACCTCACCGCCGGGAAAACCCGGCATATGTCCCGGTTATGAGCGGAAACCGCTACTACCTTTCGATTGACGATCTCGCGGAAAATGATCAGCATCAGGAATTAAAAGAGATCCTCGAGCATGTAATACGCCGGTGCCGCAACCTGCCATTTGTGCCGTCGACCCTGAGCCTGGTTGATCTTAAAGAAACGCCCGAACTTGTACAGGTTGATCTGGACGGCACGGCCAGGGCAGTTTTCCCCGAACAGGCCGAAGAGCATGAAACACTTCAGGCTGCATTACTGCTCGACGCCCTGTTTCTGACCGTTTTTGAGAACAGTGCCACCCAGCGGGTGGAAATACTGATTGAAGGAGAAAGGTGGACCCCGCCTGCCGGGTATCCCTCCTTTAGCCGATTCTACCGCCGGCCATTTTTCATTAACCCGGAGCAGTAGCTGAAAACGGCCTCTTATCCTTTTTTCCGGTCATGCCGGAAGACGGCATTTGTCAACCACTCTTCTTTAAGCTAAAATAAGTGAAAAAGTGTCAAGGAGACGTAGGCGGTAATGCATAAGCTTAAAGAAGAAATTGGCCTGGCCCTGGAACCGCTTGTTCCACTTGAAACGGCCGAAGCGATTAACCTTTTGGAAGTTCCCCCCGAGCCCGACTATGGAGACCTCGCTTTTCCCTGCTACACCCTGGCCAAAGAGATGAGACAATCTCCGGCGGCTATCGCCGAACAGCTGGCCGAACAACTGTCCCGCCAGAAAGGGTACTTTTGGGAAAAGGCGGTTCCCCGGGGCCCCTATCTCAATTTTTTCATCAACCCCCGGACTTACAGCCGTGAAGTTCTGCAGGAGATCGGCGAAAAGGGCGCAAAATATGGCCATGCCGATCTGGGTAAAGGCCACAACGTAACCATTGATTATTCTTCCCCCAATATTGCCAAGCCTTTCGGGGTGGGGCACATTCGTTCTACGGTTATCGGGCATTCCCTTTATTTGATTTATGAGGCCCTGGGGTATAACAGCATCGGGATCAACCACCTGGGAGACTGGGGCACCCAGTTCGGCAAACTGATAGTTGCCTACAAGCGCTGGGGGGACGAAAGCCTCCTCAAGGCCGATCCGGTCAATTACCTTTATGAGCTTTATGTTCTATTTCACCGGGAGGTTGAAAAGGACCCCTCCCTGGATGACGATGCTCGCTTCTGGTTCAGGAAGCTGGAAGAGGGCGAAGAGGAAGCCGTTTCTTACTGGAACCATTTCCGCAAACTGAGTCTTGAAAATTACGCCCAGATATATGAACTGCTCGGCATTGAATTCGAATACTACCACGGCGAAAGCCATTACAATGAAATGCTTGAAGATGTAATCAAGCTGGTAGAGGATAAGGGGATTGCCACGGAGAGCGAGGGCGCTTTGATCGTCGACCTGGAGGAATACAATTTGCCCCCGGTGATGCTGCGTAAAAAAGACGGGGCCACCCTGTATATAACCCGAGATCTTGCCGCCGCTATTTACCGTTACGAAAAATTTCAATTTGCCCTGTCACTTTATGTTGTAGGTGCGGAACAAACCCTGCATTTTCAACAGCTCTTTAAAGTGCTTGAACTGCTGGGCTTTGACTGGGCAAAAAACTGTGTCCATGTTCCCTTCGGGTTGATTCGATTCAAAGAAGGGCGTATGTCCACCAGGGCGGGCAAGATCATTCTTTTGGAAGAAGTTTTACAGCGGTCAATCGAAATGGCCAGGGAAATCATCGAAGAGAAAAACCCGGACCTGGAAGACAAGGAAAACGCCGCCCGGGCTGTCGGACTGGGAGCGGTGCGCTTCGGCGATTTAAGCAACGACCGGGTAAAAAATATTGAGTTTGACTGGGAGAAAGTGCTCGACTTTTCCGGTGAAACTGCCGCCTACATCCAATACGCCCATGCCCGCATCTGCAGTATTTTACGCAAATCCGGGCCGCATTTATTGAAATGGAACGAAGAGGCGGTTTCCGCACTGGGAGAAGAAGAAGAGATCTCCCTGGTAAAGTACCTGGCTTTACTGCCCGACAAAATACTTGCTTCGGCTGAGAACTACAAGCCGTCAATCCTGGCCCGTTACCTGATCGAAGTGGCCCGCGAGTTTAATCGTTTTTACCACAACTGCCCGGTGTTAAACAGTGAGGGCAACCTAAAGCTCGGGCGCCTGCTGCTGATTGATGCCACCCGGCAGGTCCTGGCCAACGGGCTTGGCCTGCTGGGTATTAACGCCCCGGAAGAAATGTAAAAAATAGAGCCGCGGGGCCGCGGTAAAAGGCTTTAGTCAACTGCTGCCTTCTTTTTCCACCCGGCGGCAGCGGGGCGGGCCAAATAATCAACAGGAAGATAAGACTTCTACGGCCACGGATTATTGGACGGGTATCCCTAAATAAATGCGGTAGTGCTGGAGGTCATAAGATGCTGGATCTAAAATTTGTGCGAGAAAATCCCGAGGTTGTGCGTCACGCTATGGAGTTTAAGGGTGAAGAAGCCGATCTTGACGGCCTGCTTTCCCTGGACAAAAACCGGCGTAATCTGCTCAAGGAAACCGAAGAGCTCAAACAGGTCCGCAATCGGGTATCAAAGGAAATTGGCCGGGCCGGAGCCGACAGTGAAGAAGCCCGGCAGAAAAAAGAAGAGATGCGTGAAGTATCGGCGAAAATCAAGGAACTCGACGAAAAACTGCGCCAGCTAGACGCAGACCTGGAACAGCTTTTATTAAGATTGCCCAACATCCCCGATCCGGTGGTGCCGCCAGGCAAAGATGAGTCGGATAATGTCGAAGTGCGCTCTTGGGGTGATAAGCCGGCCTTTGACTTCACCCCCCTTGCGCACTGGGACGTTGGCGCCAACCTGGACATACTGGACTTTCCCCGTGCCGGCAAAATAACCGGGAGCCGCTTTGCCCTCTATTACGGGG
>PUNU01000244.1 GCA_003551865.1 Syntrophomonadaceae bacterium | reverse complement strand
TTTAGCGGCCTTCATTGTTTACTGGTTGGCGCGCCCGCAGTGGCCTGTGTGGCTCCTTGTAGGCACTCTTGTTGCCGCCTCTGTTGTATTGGTTTATCCGGTTGGTGTCTATGTCCTTGCGGCGTTCTTCGAGCCGGTGCTTCCGTCACAATATGAATCCTACCGAGATGCTCTGGTGAGTAGTGACCGCAGGAGTTGGAGTATAGGGCTAGTCTTTTATCTTTTCAAGGCGGTGGTCATTGTTTCAAGCTACACGCGAATTGCCAGTCTGGGTGTTAAGCCTTTGGTTATTCAGAACCTAAGCGTGCTGGGGATCCTTCTGTTCTTGATTTTGTACCATTTTGACTACTTGGGTCGTGTTGCGTGGTATTTCCTCCCGGTTCTGGCGCTTTATTGGGTCTACTGGCTTTTGTTGTTCCAGTCCAAGCTTGAACGTTCGATCTTCGGTATTATTATCTGTTTAACCTATCTTTTGCTATTTTTTAGGGGCGGGTTTTCGCAGCACTATGATGCCACGCCGTATATGAGCATTGTGTTCTAGTATCATGGCGGGATTGGGGGCGAATTTTGCGGCAATGAAGTGGTGTGTTGGAGCGAAAGGCTGTCGTTTTTTGGTTGGAATTTAAACGGCAAGTGTCTAGAGTGCTTGGGTGTGACGCCTAACGAACATTGTTTGGTATGGATGTGTGCTCGGATTGAGGGTGTTGCGGCTGGCGTGGAGGGTTGCAGATGAAAGTATTTTACGTTCAGCCACTGGTACCGTCCTATCGACGGGAGGTTGTTGATACCTTGGCGCGCGAGTTCGTTCTGACGGTTCTCTCAGATATGAAACATGCGACAAAAAATGGGTTTGTCTCCGGTCTCGGGAGCTACGTAGAGGTGGTCGACTGTCCTATGCTCTGGTCACGCAGATTCGGGCTGGGTTATCAGAAGGGCGTTATAGGAAGGCTGGTTCGTGATAGACCGAATGTGGTGCTGGCGGCTGGAAATCCTCGGGATATAAGTTATTGGTTTATGCTGGTGGTGGCTAAGTGTTTAGGCGTGAAGGTGGTTTCGCATAGTCAAGGCCCGTTTAAGGCGGGGCAAATTGGTTGGTTGCGCTGCTGCGCATATAAATGCATAACCTTCCTGAGCGACCGGGTTGTACTTTATAATAAGTACGCGTTATCGCGCTTTGTGGAGTGTGTCGGTCCTTCTCGTAAATTGAGTGTGGCGGAGAACTCGTTATCGCTAAGTGCTACAGTGGCACCGTCTGAGCGAAGCGGTTTAGAGATGGGAATTCTGTTTGTAGGCAGGCTTCGCGCCGGGTGCAATCTCGAACTGCTTGTAGAGGCAGCGTTGGAACTGCGTAAAGCGGGCGTGCCTGTCACTGTCGAGGTGGTTGGCGGTGGGGAACTGGAGGCGGAATATCGAGAACGGTTCAAGGAGTCTTGGATTAACTGGCATGGCATGTTGTACGATCATCAGGCAATTGCGGAGGTGTCCCGGGCCTGTCGTGTTGGTTGTTACCCGGGGTCCGCCGGTCTTAGCGTTGTTCATATGTTCGGCCTGGCGCTTCCGCCAATTGTTGAGTCGGACGTGGGCCGACATATGGGGCCAGAGCCGGCGTACGTGGTGGATGGGGTAAACGGTTTCTTGTTTTCAGGTGGAAACGAGGGAAGCGGTTTGAAGGAGGTTCTGATGCGTGCGTTTTCTCTTGAGCCGCAGGTAATTCGAAGGTTAAGTGAAGGCGCGCGTATGGAGTATGACCGGCTGACCATGCCTCCACTGGGGGTTCGGTTGAAAAGGGTGATTGAGCAGGTTTCGCCGTCGGGTGGGGCATGTTAGCGGGCGTGGTTTGCTAAAAGGGGTGGGTAACTTGAGGGTGGGTGGTGAAATGAAAATCTTGGTTGCAGTTGCTACGGTTTTTAGAGTGTTGGTGGTGCGTTAAGTGTATGAGTAATAAACGTAGCATTATGGTTGTAACAGGGCATTTTCTCCCAGGATTCAAGGCCGGCGGTGCGCTTCGCAGCGTGCGGAATCTGGTCAATTGCTTGCAGGACGAGTTTGAGTTCTGGATCTTGACCTCGGATCGAGATCTTGGAGATGTGGAGGCCTATCCCGGAATATTTTACGGTGAATGGAGGGACGTGGGGGGCGCGAAGGTCCGGTATCTAAGCCCTCAAGAGCGGTCGTTTCGCGGGGTTTGTCAGGCAATCCGAGAGACCGAACACGACTTGCTGTATCTGAACGGTTTCTTTTCTCCATGGGGTACGATTGCGCCGCTGCTTGGGCGGCGCGTGGGGCTTCTGCCAAAAACGCCAGTGCTTCTTGCGCCACGGGGCGAGTTTTCGGCCGGTGCGATTTCCTTGAAGGGTGGAAAGAAACGCACTTATGTTCAAGTAGCGAAGGTGGCTGGCCTCGCCAGCGATTTATATTGGCATGCCTCAAGCGACTGTGAGGTAGCGGATATTACGCACGTGATGGGCCGGAGGGGAAAGGAGAAGTTTATTGCTTGCGACTTGCCGGATCCCGCGCCGCAGTCGGTGCCGACCGGGCCTCGGGGCGAAGATGGCGAGTTTCACGTGGCATTTTTGTCGCGGGTTTCGGCGATGAAGAATCTGGATTACGCCCTGGAGGTTTTGGCAGATGTACGGATGCCGGTTACGTTCAATATCTACGGGCCGGCGGAAGATCAGGAATATTGGAGAATCTGCGAAGCGAGGATGTCGGAGCTGCCGCCGCATGTGGCGGTGCAATATCACGGGCCGGTTACGCCGGACGAAGTTCCAGTGGTGCTGCGGGCGAACGACCTCTTCTTTCTCCCCACACGGGGCGAGAACTATGGACACGTCATCGCGGAGGCATTGGCGGTGGGTACGCCCGTGCTGATTTCGGATCAGACGCCGTGGCGTGGCTTGGAGGCGCGAGGGATGGGGTTCGACCTTCCCTTGTCGAATCGCGGGGGCTTTGTGGAGGTCATCGAGAAGAATGCGAGGCTCGACCCGGCGGAACGGCTGCGGCAGCGGTACAAAGCGCATGCTGCGATGTTGCGGTACCGGGAGGAGAGTGACGATGTGGCGGCGAACCGGCAGATGTTTCGGCAGGTAATCGAAGCAGGGAAGCGTTAGAGCGGATTGCAGAAAGCGGGAGAGACGTAGGTGAGTGCGAGAAAGGTGCTGATAACCGGTGGGACCGGGTCTTTCGGGAAGACGATGGTCCGGGACCTGCTGGAGAGAGGCGCGGG
>PUNU01000010.1 GCA_003551865.1 Syntrophomonadaceae bacterium | reverse complement strand
CCCTCCTGGAAACTAAAAAACCCGCCTCTATAAAGAGACGGGTTTATCCCGCGGTACCACTCCAGTTGCTCCCATCAGAGCCTCTCTATTCCGATAACGGCTTTGCAACCGGCTGTACTTAGTGTTAAAATGCAACGTCGGCACAGCAGCTCCGGGGCGGCTTATTTCTTCGACGGCCGGGGGCTCTTTCAGCCTTGGAGCCCTTCTCTGGACGGGTTGCCGAAGTATTTTTCCCCTTCAAAGCTTTTTTATAATTTATTAGTTTGAAATTATAGCAGAATAAAAAGGAAAAAGCAAGAGAAACGGCAAAATAAATTAGTAAAAGTAACAAAATATTTTACAGGTGGAGGAATTAACAGTGACTAAACCTGAAATACGGCCCTGTTTGCAGATGATTAAGCCCTACGAGCCGGGTAAACCGGTGGAGGAGGTGGAAAGGGAGATGGGGCTTACCAATGTTATTAAAATGGCATCAAATGAAAACCCGCTTGGCCCTTCTCCCCTGGCGGTTAAAGCAATGCAGCGGCATGCCGGAAAGATGCACTTTTATCCCGACGGCAATTGTTTTTATCTGAAACGAGCCCTGGCCGGAAAGCTAAACATTGAGCCGGATAACCTCGTCTTCGGCAACGGCTCGGATGAAATTCTTTCTTTTCTTAGCCTTGCTTATGTCCACCCTGAAGAAGAAACCCTCATGGTGACACCGAGCTTTTCGGAGTATGTGTTTGCAACCCGGCTGATGGGGGGTGTTCCCCGCCGGATTCCCCTGGTTAGCGATAAATTCGACTACGATTTGGAAGCGGTTTTAAATGCGGTAACTGAAAAAACCAGGATGGTCTTTATCTGCAGTCCCAACAACCCCACCGGCACAATCGTCCGCAAAAAAGAGCTGGATTACTTTATTGAGAACCTGCCGGAAAAAGTTTTACTCGTGCTGGATCATGCCTATCTCGAATATGCAAACGACCCCGATCACCCTTCCGGCTTTGACTATATCGAAAAAGGTTATCCGGTTATTGCTTTGCGGACTTTTTCCAAGATCTACGGACTGGCCGGCCTGCGCATCGGTTACGGCATAACCACTCCCGAAATTGCCGGCGATCTTAACCGGGTGCGGGAGCCTTTCAACGTCAACGCCATGGCCCAGGCTGCAGCCCTGGCCGCCCTGGAAGACGAAGAGCATCTGGAAAACAGCCGCAGGCTGGTAAACGAGGGGCGCAGGCAGATCACCGAAGGCCTGGCCGCAATGGGGCTAAAACCGGTGCCGGATCAAGCAAACTTCTTTTTTGTCGACATAAAAGCCGATTCGCGAGAAGCCTTCCAGGCTTTGCTTAAAAAGGGCGTAATCGTACGCACCGGCGACATATTCGATCTTCCCACCTACATCCGGGTCACCTACGGCACCGCGGAACAAAATGAGCGTTTCCTGGTTGCTCTTAAAGATGCACTGGCAGAGGTAAGGTAGCTACTGCTATCATATACCCGAATTTTTGCCGATCACCCGATCAGGGTTGAGGATGAAAGTCAGCAAGGTATCACCGTACTTCTTCTGCCTGAATATGTTAAACGCATTGAACAGCTGCCGACTGCTGTATGAGTGCTCGATTACGAGCAGGCCGTTTTCAGCAATAATGCCTTTTTGAAAAATGTTATTAATAACCGGGCCGACATCGGGATGATTGTAGGGTGGGTCCAGGTAAATTAGATCAGCCTTGACCCCTTTGCGGGCCAGGTTATTTGCAGTTTTTACTACATCAGCTTTTATCAGCCTGGATTTGTCAGTAAAGCTTGTTTTTTTCAGGTTTTCTTTGATTACAGCCAAATTTTCTTTCCTGTTTTCGACAAAAATGCAAAAGGAAGCCCCCCGGCTCAAAGCTTCTATGCCTACTGCCCCACTGCCGGCATAGAGGTCCAGGAAAAGTGATTCTTCAACCCGGGAACCGAGGATGCTGAACAAAGCTTCTTTAACCCGGTCCGCCGTCGGCCTCACCGTCGTGCCTTTTGGCGCTTTTAGTTTTGCACCTTTTGCGGTACCCGCTATAACACGCAAAGACTCACCTCTTTTTATTGCGCAGTATAACAATGATCTTGTTCTATGTTCATATCAAACCATATTTAGGCGAAAATTAGAAGTAGGAGTACCAATCCAAGTACGGCGGGAAGGAACATTTGGGTGAAAATATAAGACTACAACGGGTTGCTGGAAACTTTTTAGGGAGGCTGTCAAACTTCTTGAGTCATAGGGTATAATTCAGGTATGTTACCCGAACCTGGGAGATATCGCAGGCCTGGAAACCCTGAATTGATTTCAGGGTTTAAGTTTGAGGTAACAGCAAAGATACGGGCTCCAATCGCAGAAGTTTACATTAATTAAACAACTCTGGGAAACCAAAAATTAAAGGAGGATGGCCAATGTCTGAGAATGAATACAAGCTTTGTCCACACTGCGGAGAAGAGATAAAGGCAAAGGCAATTAAATGCAAGCACTGCCACTCTTTTCTAACCGAGGAAGAACTTCCAGTGGAGGATGATTATGTGGCCCCGGAAGAAAGCCGCGAGGATAGAAGAGAAAGATATCGAAATGTCAGGGATGATATGAGTTTAAGGGGCAAGAGCTTCTTTGTATCCCTCTTTGATGTGAGCATGAGGGAGATGGTTACACCAAAAATAATCAGGGTGCTTTTTGTCATTGGCCTGATTGCGATAGGCATAGGAATGCTGGGCGCCATATTTTCTTCATTTTTTGCAATCAGGGCCACCGGAGTGGGTATGGTGATCTTAACCTTAATTGCCGCTCCCCTGGGAGCGCTGGTGGCGGTGATTTTCTTAAGAGTATATCTCGAGCTGATCATTTTGTTGTTTAACATTTATGACCAGCTTAAAGATATAAAAGCGGGCTTGAGCCGTTAGGGCGTGTCAAGGGGACGGGGTTGTTGACAACAATTATTTATTCTTTTTATATAATTCCACAGGCTTGAGAAATGTTGTCAACAACCCCGTCCCCCTGACACGCGTCCCCTTGACACGCGTTGCCAGCCTACAAAAAACTTCCGGGGTTTGAAACCCCGGAAGTCCCTTGTTTGCTGGTGCGCCTGGCAGGAATCGAACCTGCGGCACGCGGATTAGGAATCCGGTGCTCTATCCCCTGAGCTACAGGCGCTTGAACGCTAAACTGAGCTCTTTTTATACATAATTATATCCCGGATCTTGGTCCGGGGCAATAGCTAAAAACATG
>PUNU01000050.1 GCA_003551865.1 Syntrophomonadaceae bacterium | reverse complement strand
GCTATGCCATAGGGGACGGTTCCATCGTTTTCCCTTCGGCCTTCGCTGCGCTCAGGAACGCTCGAACCGTCCCCATGGCACAGCTTTTCACTCAACAAGGACAATAGGCTGAGTAGTTACACTTTTTATTCCTCCGGCTAAACCGGTTGCGGCCGGATCGGTATCCATTCAAGGGGCAGCCCGCCTTTTAACTCAGGTTGCCCCTTTGCTATTACTGATTTTTTTGCATTTCCCGTCGCCAAGTTAAAATACTGGTAATAGACGAACCTGGATATCTTGTAAGAGGTTTACAGCTTATTGGACGGAATTGTTCCAGGTTGCCGAAAGCCGACCGCCGGAAAAGTTCACCCTGATCGATTGATCGCCATAGGCTTCAACTATATGCGACGTATGGGGCAGGGATCCGAAGTAACGAAAAGTTAAATCAACAGGAACCCATCCCAGGCCGTCTACATAAAATTCGGCCCAGCTGTGGCGGGTTCCCTGGAGTGAACCGGAAGTCATCGGCCCGTGATGCGGCCGGGCAAAACCGACCACTTCCCGAGCCGTAACCCCCATCTGGCGGCATTTATTGATAAACCCCCGGGCCAGGGTGCGGCAGTTTCCATCGCCGGCGTACTGTTCGTAAGCCGTGCGCGCTTTTTCCACCGTTTCGTTGCTGGAATTAAGGGAAACCGTTCGCACAGTGATGTTGTAATCTGCGATGATTGATCTGCTCTGACCCGGAGGGATATCGCCGATATTAAATGTGCTTACCCGCCCGGAACTGGAAACCGGGCTGTAGTTTAACGACTTCAGGGTGGTAGTCTGGTAGGGGGAGCTGTTCTCGAGCAGAGGCACGCTTACCCGCACGTTTTGGGAAGTGTTACTGCCGCTGTTGGTTAACCTGACTTCTATCCGGAAAGTATAACTGCGCGACGCGCCCCAGGAATAGCTGACCGGGGAAGGCTGCACCGGCTCCTGCCGCTCTTCGGCCACGGCCGCGTTCTGCCCGCTGTCAGGTTGACTTTCCGCCTGCTCTTCCGCTTCTACCCGCTCAGTCGGGTTTTCAGCCTGCTCTTCAGGCCCCCCGGTGAGCGAGGAATTTGTCTTCTTTCCCGCAGTTTTTTCTTCTTCAGGTTCTTCCGTTCCAACTTCTTCGGCTGCTTCTTTTTCAGGTTCGGCTTCTTCGGCTATTTGTTCTTCGCCGTCTTTGGGAGAAGCAAGCACCGGGTCACTTTCCACTGCCGGCCCGCTTTCATCTTCACCGGCAGCGGCCGCAGTTTCCTTATCTTCTTCCCCGGCTGCCTGCCCGTTTTGTTCCGCATCTGCGGTTAAGTCTTCTTCAGGGTTTTCCAGCTCCCGTGCTTCTTCCCCCGAAGTTTGCTGAAAAAGGGCTTGTGAGTCCAGGCGCCCCGGTGGGGCTTCATAATCCACCGCAAGCAGGTAAGTGCCCGCCCCGGTCATTGCCGCCAGCACAGCCAGGCAAATCAAGATGCCCCTTAAACAAACCTTTACCATGTTCATTAGAAAGTCCCTCCTTCAGAGGGACCGACAAAATTAAAGCTTACCAAACCCGCTTTGGCAGCCAGGCTGTCTTAGCTCTTTTGGGAGCTTTAGACCCTTTAGCTTTGCGTCCCCGCCTTTCAGCGAGTTTGCCTTTGTCGGTCAGGTTTATTTGATGTCTCCAGCAGGCATTATAGGCAGTTTAAAAGCCTTAATTTATGCCCGAGAAACCATGTACATATAAAAATCCTGTTTCGGCGGCCAGGCTGTCATAGTTCACATTGTGAACCTTAGACCCTTTAGCTTTGCGCCCCCGCCTTTCAGCGGGTTTGCCATTGTCGTTCAGGTTCGTACGAGCGTTCAATTGGTAATACTATACATAAAAAGAGGGAGTTTGTCAAATTTTAGCGGGGAAAACTTTTTTTGGGCCGGTAAAAGAGAAAACAAAACGGGGATCAGTCTGCGTTAAACTCCGGGGAGTAGTTATTGCGCAGGTTTTCTTCGGCCCGGCGCACATTTACCTGGTGCTCATCAAAGGTGTGTGAAAAATAATGCTCTCCACTGTCGTCGTACTTGTAGTTGTAATAATAGTAAGCTGTATCTTCCGGGTGCAGGGCGGCTTCGATGGCCGCCTCGCCGGGCGCGGCAATCGGCCCCGGAGGCAGACCTTCATGCAGGTAGGTGTTGTAGGGCGAGGGGATTTCCAGGTCTTCGTAGGTCAAAAATTCCCTGGTTTCGCCAAGTATATACTGGATGGTGGCATCGATCTGCAAAAGCTGCCCAATCTCCAGGCGGTTGTAGATGACGCCGGCGATCAGGGCGCGCTCGTGAGCCACTCTGGCCTCTCTTTCGATCAGGGAGGCGATGGTCAAGGTTTCGTGCAGGGAAAGCTCCTGCTCGTCCATGCGCTGTTTATATTTCTCCTCAATCACCCGGTCCATCCGGCCCAGCATCAACTTGATGACAGCTTCTGCGTTGGTATCAGTGGTTACTTCATAAGTATCGGGAAAGAGGTAGCCCTCGAGCAGGTAGTCGATTTCGGGGTTTTCGGCCGCTTCGAGCTGCGGAAAGCTTTCAATAATGTCCTGCGAAGGCCGGCGGGCAAGCTCTAAGAAAAGATCGCGGTCAATTAATTGATTTTCTTCCAGCCTGTCGGCCATCTGCTCAACCGTATAGCCTTCCGGGATGGTAAACCAGACCGTCTCGGCATAGACGTCGCCCGCTCGAATTACGGCGGCGATTTCTTCAGCGCTCATGGAGGGGCTGAGGCGGTAGGTGCCGGCAATGAATTCGCCGGCAGTTCCCTGGCGGTAAATATAGAGCCGGAAAACCAGGGGGCTGCGGATCAGCTCTTCCCGGTGCAAAATGCCGGCTATATCCTGCAAATTTGCCCCGGAGGGAATATCAACGATGCGGAACTCGTTGTCTGCTTCCGGGTCAACCGGTTCGAGCATGCTGTTATAGGCATAGTAACCGCCAGCTAAGGCGGCCAGCCCCAGGATAAGGAGAATTAGCAACACCAGGGCAATTCGTTTGAACATTACCGCAGTACCTGCCTAATCAGATTCGTCTTCGTCGTCAATCTCAATTGTTTGCAAGCGGTTTTCCCATTCACTGGCAATTTTGCTCCATTCTTCTTCATCGCTGACCTCGACCAGGGTCTCTTCTTCGCCCTCCGCTTCAATGCGGAATATAAAGGCCTCACTGTCCAGGTCCAGCTCGAAGTCTCCTGTTTCGGCATCCTGCTGGGACACGGGAACCAGGATGGCGTAATCCTGCCAGTCAACCTGAAAGCTGTCAATTACGGCAAAACTATGCTCGTTGCCGTCTTCGTCAACCAGGACCAATATGTCTTTTCTTTCTTCGCCATTGTCACTCACGGTTTAACACCTCATTTCCATTAATACCCTGTTTAAAGGTGCCTTGGCCCATTAATTGTGCGGCCCGTCAATACAAGGCCGGCCTGTTTTTATATGATAACATAAATATCTGCTTATTTACTCCCGGCCGCCCCGGCGTGAAGCGATGTACTGTTCCAAAATGAGCACCGCCGCCAGTTTGTCTTTAACTTTCCTGCGGTTTTTGCGGCTCACCCCGCCGGAGATGAGAGTTCTTTCGGCGCTGACGGAAGTTAAACGTTCATCGACCATGTTTACCGGTATTTTAAGCCTTTCCCGCAGCTTTTCGGCAAACAAACGGGCGTTCCCGGAAGCCCTGCCCCCGGTTCCGTCCATGTTGAGGGGATCGCCGATAACTATTTCTTCCACTTCATAACTGCGGCAGATCCTTTCAATTTTTTCAAGCGCATCTGCAGGATGCTCATAATCAATTACATCGATCCCCTGTGCCGTAACGCCCAGGGGATCGGTAACAGCAACGCCAATGCGTTTTTCACCGGGATCCAAACCAAGTATGCGCAATTATCTGTCCCCGTTAATGCTTTTTTTCTCGGCCAGTTCCAGGTAGGTGCCGACCATCTCTTCCAGCAGCTCGTCGCGCTCTACCTGCCTGATCAGGCTGCGGGCGTTGCGGTGGCTGGTAATATAGGCCGGGTCACCGGAGAGCAGGTAACCGACAAGCTGGTTAAGCGGGTTGTAGCCTCTTTCTTTTAAGGCCTCGTAGACATTGAGCAAAACCGCCCTGGCCTTGTTGTCCACTTCTTCACCGTCTACCCGAAAAAGGACAGTTTCTTCCTGGTTCTCCTTATTATCAGGCAATATCAGTTCCTCCCGGTTCTTATGATGATTATGCTATCCCGCCGGATTTCAGCTGCTCCCGGACCAGGGGTTCGACCGAATCCAGGGCCTCGGGCAGGGCGGCCGTATTTTTGCCCCCGGCCTGGGCCAGATCGGGCTTGCCGCCGCCCCCGCCCCCTACCCGGCGGGCCACTTCCTTGATAATTTTGTGCGCTTCGATGCCGCGCTTCACCAGGTCGGGGCTCACCGCTCCAACCATAATTACCTTGCCGTCACCGACGGCACCGAGCACGATCACACCGGAATCGAGGTTGTTCTTTACCTCGTCCATGACCATGCGCAGTGATTCAAAGCTGTCGGCAGATACTTTCGCGCTGAGCACCTTCACCCCTTCGACTTCCTTTACTTCGGAAAGCAGTGATTTTACTTCATAGGAAGCCAGGCGCTGTTTTAGCTCCTGGACAGTTTTCTGCAGGGCTTTATGCTCGGTAAGGTGCTCGTTGAATTTTTGTTCAAGCCGGCTCTCTGAAGTGTTCAGAGATGCGGCGATGCCTTTGATCAATTTTTCTCTCTCCACAGTTTGACGGTAGGCGCCCATGCCCGCCACGGCCTCGATCCGGCGCAGGCCGGAACCGATGCCCTCTTCTGTTACTATTTTGAAGAGGCCGATTTGACCGGTCTCGGAAACGTGGGTGCCCCCGCAGAGTTCGCGGGTGTAATTGCCGGTTGAAACCATGCGCACCGATTCATCTTCATACTTTTCGGTAAAGATTGCCGTAGCGCCCAGTTCTTTTGCTTCTTCCAGGGTGGTCAGGGAAGCCTCGACGGCGATGTTGGCCAGGACCATCCTGTTTACTTCCTCTTCCACGGCGAGCAGTTGGTCCGGGGTGATGGCCGAAAAGTGATTAAAGTCAAAGCGCAGGCGGTCGGGAGCAACCAGCGATCCGGCCTGGTTGATATGCTCGCCCAGATTGTTTCGCAGGGCACGGTGTAAAATATGGGTCGAGGTATGGCTGCGGCAGACAGCTCTCCGCCGACCGCCATCAACCCGGGCGGTCACCGCTTCTTCTTTTAAGAGAGCACCCTCTATTACGACCCCCTGGTGGATGATCTGGCCCCACGGTGAAAAGACAGTGTTTTCCACCTCGATCCGGCCCTGCGGCCCTTCGATCCAGCCGGTATCGCCGATCTGGCCGCCGGCTTCGGCATAGAAGGGCGTTTGGTCGAGCAGGACCTCCACCTTCTCGTTTTCGCGCACTTCTTCCCTGGTTTCACCGTCAACCAGGGCCAGGATCAGTTTGGCTTCCTGCTCGATAGTTTCATAGCCGGTAAATACGGTGGAAAGCGGCTCGGCCGCCCTGTAACGCACAGTTTCATCGGTTCCCGAGACGGACTGCGAAGCGGCCCGGGCCCGGGTCTGCTGATCTCTCAGGCTTTGCTCAAATGATTCACGGTCAATGGCAAACCCTTCTTCCTGCAGTATCTCGGCCGTCAGATCGAGAGGAAAGCCGTAGGTATCATAAAGTTTGAAAGCCCATTCACCGGGCAGGGTCCTTTCCCCTTCCTGCTTGAGCTTATCGATATAGCCCTCCAGGATATCCATGCCCTGGGCCAGGGTTTCCTGGAATTTCCGCTCTTCGAGTTCAATGATCTGGCGGATATAGTCGTGGCGCTCTTTTAACTCCGGGTAAGCCGAACCCATAGTGTCCACGACCAGGGAAGCGGCATCGGTCATAAAGTCGCCTTCAATACCCAGCAGTTTGCCGAAACGTACCGCGCGGCGCAGAAGGCGCCTCAGTACATAGCCGCGGCCTTCGTTGGAAGGGATTACCCCGTCGGCTACCAGGAATGTGGTCCCCCGGCTGTGCTCGGTCACTATGCGCAGGGGCACGATTTGATCCCGGCGGCCCGGTTCGGCGATCTCTTCAAAATATTTATAGAGCGGCTTAACCTGATCGGTTTCATAGAAAGAATAAACCCCCTGCATGGCCATGGCCAGGCGTTCAAGGCCGGCCCCGGTGTCGATGTTTTTCTGCTCCAGTTCAACCAGTTCTCCGGAAGCTTCCCGGCTGAACTGGGTAAACACCAGGTTCCATATCTCCAGGTAGCGGTCGCAGTCACAGCCCACGGTACAGTCGGGACTGCCGCAGCCGGCTTCTTCGCCCATATCATAATAGATCTCGGAGCAGGGCCCGCACGGGCCCAGGCCGATTTCCCAAAAATTATCTTCTTTGCCCATCCTCTTGATCCGCCCGGAGGGCACCCCGACCATTTCGTTCCAGATTTTGAATGCTTCGTCGTCTTCGTGGTAGATGCTGACCCACAGCCGATCCTCGGGCATGCGGTAGCCGTTCAGGACAAGGTCCCAGGCCCATTCGATTGCCCCTTCTTTAAAGTAGTCGCCAAACGAGAAATTACCAAGCATTTCGAAAAAGGTGGCATGGCGCCCGGTATGGCCGACGCGTTCGATATCGGGGGTGCGCACACACTTCTGGCAGGTGGCCACCCGCGGGTGCGGGGGCTTCTTCTCCCCGGTAAAAAACGGCTTTAAAGGGGCCATCCCGGCCCCGATTAAAAGCAGGCTCGGATCGTTCTGGGGGATCAGCGAGAAGCTCGGCATGATCAGGTGATCTTTGGAGCTGAAATAATCCAAAAACAGGTCGCGTATTTTGCTGGTCTGCATTGTTTACCCTCCCGTCTGGGTTAAGGCAATTATATCTGTTTTGAAGAAGGCATGTCAATAAAAGCAGGAGCCCTGTCAATTAAGTTTGTTCTGTTTTTATTTGCAGTTATTGCAAGCCGGCGCTCACGGATCTCTCGCCTGGAATTGTCACGGCTCGTCTTTGGGCTTCCCCGGGCAACCTCGACATTTGACACCCAGGTCTGCAGGTCTCGGCCCGGCCCTCAGGAAAACTGAAGAGGGCAACAAGAGCATTTATAAGGCAGTTTCAAAGTTTTTCCCAGCTGCCCCGGCCGCGGCAGGCCGAGGTGAGTTCCCTGATCAGAACCTCTCCCAGCCTGCGGGGTATCGCCACCTTAAGCGAAACGGTTTCCCGGTAGCCGGCTTCTTTGATCTCTGCTCCCCGGCTCTCCAGCACCCGGTTCACCGCTCCCAGGTCCTCGTAATCCAGTTTCAAGAGAAAATTATCCATGGGTTCGCTGAGTTTCAACCCGGCTTTTTCGACGGCAAGGCGGGCGCAGTCGCGGTAAGCCCTGGCCAGGCCGCCTAAACCCAACCTGGTGCCGCCGAAGTAGCGGGTCGCCACCACGACGGCGTCTGAGATATTTTTACCCTGCAGGATTTGCAGCATCGGCGCGCCGGCACTGCCCGCCGGTTCACGGTCGTCAAAGGCGCGCTCTATGATGGATTCACCGCTTCCAATCCGGCAGGCATAGGTGTGATGAGTGGCGTCGGGAAACTCCGCCGTGGTGTTTTCCACCGTTTTAAGGGCTTCAGTCTCACTGCGGGCGGGAGCCAGGGTGGCGATGAACCGGGAGCCCTGCACCGTGAAGCGGCAGCGGATCATGCGCACCGGGGTCAGGTAAGAGGGGTCGGGAGGCATTTTCTCACTCTCTCATTTATTTGTGGGATCATTTTTATTTTTCCGCTTCTCTTCCGCGATTTTCTGCAAATAATCTTTGATTTGCTTTTCTTTGCCCTGTTCCGTGGGGCGGTAAAACTTTTTGCCGGCCAACCCGGCGGGCAGGTAATCCTGCACGACATAGTGACCGGGATAATCATGGGGATAGCGGTAACCCCTGCCGTGCCCGAGACGTTCCGCTCCCCGGTAACTGCTGTCTTTTAAATGTGCGGGCACCGGCCGGTTTTCCTCATCTTCGACCAGCTCGAGGGCCTCATTGACGGCCAGGTAGGCGGCGTTGCTCTTTGGCGCCCCGGCCAGGTAGGCGGCGGCCTGGGCCAGGGGAATTTTGCCCTCGGGCAAACCGATCATCTGGACCGCCTGGGCGGCGGACACGGCAAGCGGCAGGGCCTGCGGGTCGGCATTGCCGATGTCTTCAGAAGCGCTGATAATCAGGCGGCGGGCGATAAACAGGGGATCTTCGCCGCCCTTGATCATCCGGGCAATCCAGTAAAGGGCGGCATCGGGATCGGAGCCTCGGATCGACTTGATCAGGGCGGAAGCCATATCATAATGGCTGTCTCCTTCCCGGTCGTAGCTCAAAAGCCGCTTTTGCATCGCTTCGGCGGCGGCCTCAACCGTAACAGCAGCTGTGCCGTCATCTTTGACTCCGGCCAAAACGGCCATTTCCAGGGCGTTGAGCGCCACCCGGGCATCTCCGTTCGCCTTGTCGGCCAGGTAATGGAGGGCTTCGTTTGAAATGCTTAATCGAAGTCTGCCCAGGCCTTTTTCTTCGTCTTTTATAGCCCGGCGAAGCAGGCGGACGATATCTTCGCCCTCCAGCGGTTCAAACACAAAAAGGCGGGTCCTGGAAAGCAGGGGCCCGGTTAGGTAGAAAAAAGGGTTTTCGGTGGTTGCTCCGATAAAAATAACGGTTCCCTGCTCGACTGCAGAGAGCAGGACATCCTGCTGGGCCTTGTTGAACCGGTGGATCTCGTCGATGAACAGGATTGTCCGCCGGCTGTGTAGAGACCAGTTCTCACGGGCCCGGTCTATCACTTCCCGTACGTCTTTGACCCCGGATGCCACGGCATTGAGCTGGACAAATTCGGCCCTGCTGACGGAAGCAATAATCCGGGCCAGGGTTGTCTTACCCGTCCCCGGAGGGCCGTAAAAGACCAGGGAGACAAGCCTGTCGGCCTCGATGATTGCGCGCAGGGGCTTGTCTTTGCCCAAAATCTGCTCCTGCCCGACAAACTGGTCCAGGCTTTCCGGGCACATCCGACGGGCCAGGGGTCCTTCCTCTTTTATTTTCTTTTCCAGGGACACAGCGATCAGATCCAACCTAATCACTCACCAACTTCCAGGCAATTTAAAAAAACACTCCTTTCCACACCATCCCGGTGCCCAAAAGGAGTGTCTGGTGCCCTGTCAATTAAGTTTGTTCCGTTTTTAATTCACAGCTGTGGCAAGCCGGCGCTCACGGATTGCTCGCCTGGAATTGCCACGGTTCGTCTGCGGGCTTCCCCGGGCAGCCTCGACATTTGACACCCAGGTCTGCAGGTCTCGGCCCGGCCCCCAGGAAGACTGAAGTTGTAATAACTGTAAAATTACGCTCATATTATGTTGGCAGGGCACTAGACTCTTAGCTTTTTAAGCCTGCTGTTCTTCGTCGTTGATCACCCTGTCGACAGCAGATCGGGAAAATTTTAAGTTCAAATTATCGGCGACCCTCAGGGATATGCTTTCTTCATCAATTTCTTTAATGATGCCGTGCATGCCGCCGATGGTGACAACCCGGTCTCCCTTGCTCAGGTTTTCAATCATTTCTTTGCGCTTTTTCTGCTGTTTCTGCTGGGGACGGATCAGCAAAAAGTAAAAAACTACAAACAGTAGAATGAGGGGAATAAAAGCTCCTAAACCTTCCATTGTTATAAATCACCTCCATACATTTTTCTAAGTTGTGGTCCCATGTCACGGTAAAACCGGTCAAAACGATCTTCGATTACGGCAGTCCTGATCTCCTTCATCAACCGGTCCAGGTAGTACAGGTTGTGGTAGGTCGTTAACCTGAGGCCCAGGATTTCACCGGCATTAAACAGGTGGCGGATGTAGGCCCGGCTGTAATTTGCGCAGACAGGGCAGCCGCAGTTTTCATCGAGCGGGGAAAGATCGGCGCCGTAGATGCTGTTTCTGATCGACAGGTAACCGTTTGAAGTCATTACCCTGCCGTTGCGGGCGATGCGCGTGGGCAAAACGCAGTCAAATAAATCGATGCCCAGCCTTACCCCTTCCAGCAGAGCGTCAGGCGAGCCGAGCCCCATCAGGTAGCGCACCTTGTGGTCCGGCAGTTCGGGAACAGTCCAGCTTAAGACTTCGTACATCATTTCTTTTGGTTCGCCTACACTCAATCCGCCCACTGCGTAACCGTCAAAATCCATTTCCACCAGCTCTGCGGCCGACTGCAGGCGCAAATCGTTATGGACTCCCCCCTGGACAATGGCAAAAAGGGCCTGGTCGCCGCGCAGGTGGGCATTTTTACAGCGGGCGGCCCATTTGCCGCTGCGCTTAACCGCCGTTTCGACTTCGCTGTGTTCAGCCGGATAGGGCGGGCACTGGTCAAGCACCATGGCAATATCGGCGCCGAGCATGTTTTGCAGTCTTGTCACCCGCTCCGGGGTAAGGTAATGGGTTGAGCCGTCGATGTGGGAAGTAAAAGCCACTCCTTCATCGTCAAGTTTGCGCAGCCCTCCCAGGCTGAACACCTGGAACCCGCCGCTGTCGGTAAGAATGGACCGCTTCCAGTTCATGAAACTGTGCAGTCCACCGTGGCGGGCGACCACCTCGACCCCCGGGCGTAAAAACAGGTGGTAACAATTGCTTAAGATCAGCATTGTGCCCATCTCTTCGAGTTCCCCGGCCGTTACCGCCTTGACCGTGCCCTGGGTGCCGACCGGCATAAATACCGGGGTTTGAACCTCACCATGGGCTGTCCTGAGCAGGCCGGCGCGGGCGGCAGTGTGGGGGCATTTACGAGAAACCGCAAATTGTATGGGCATGCAAATCAATCCAATCTATAGCTTATCTTAAGCGTAACCCTCTGTCAATTATTCTCCGCTTAAAAAAGACTTGTTTCGGCTGTGCGGCGGACCGGCGGCAAAGCAAACTGCCGGCCCTAAACAATCAGCATGCAGTCGCCAAAGCTGTAAAAGCGGTATCTTTTCTCAACCGCCTCCCGGTAGGCGGCCATGGTTTCTTCGTAGCCGGCAAATGCGCAGACCAGCATTAAAAGGGTCGAGTGGGGCAGATGAAAATTCGTGATCAGGCCGTCAATGGCCCGGAACTCGAAGCCGGGATAGATATACAGACCGGTCCATCCTTCTTCCCGGCTGTTAAAGGAGCCGTCCCGGTTAACCACGGTCTCCAGCACCCGGCAGACCGTGGTGCCCACCGCTATGATGCGCCTGCCTTCTTTCCGGGCTGTATTGAGCAGGCGGGCGGTATCTTCACTCAGGCTGTAATACTCGTAGTGCATGCTGTGGTCCCGGATATCCGCCGTTTTAACCGGCTGGAAGGTCCCCGGGCCGATATGCAGGGTGATAAAAGCCGTCCGGACACCTTTCTCTTCCAGGGCGGCAAAAACCGCCCGGGTAAAATGAAAGCCCGCTGTCGGCGCGGCCGCCGAGCCGTTTTCTTCGGCATAGATGGTCTGGTACTGCCGGGAATCTTCAAGCTCCGCCTTAATATAGGGGGGCAGCGGAACTCTTCCTGCGCGCTGGAGCACATCTTCGATCGTCCCGGGAGCGGAGATGCTGACTTTGCGCAGGCCTTCCGGGCCGTAATCTTCAATAAAGACCGCGATGTCCCGCTCGATTATTACTTTCGCGCCGGGTTTTAACTTGCGTCCCGGCTTGACCATGGCCATCCACTTTTCATCTTCTGTCCTGTGCAGGAGGAGGATTTCCGCTTCGCCGCTTCTACCGGCAATTCTGCCGTTCAGGCGAACCGGTATGACCCTGGTGTTGTTTAAGACCAGCAGGTCGCCCGCCTTAAGGTAGCGGGGCAGCCGGTCAAAAGTGGTATGCGTTCGCTTGCCGTCCCGCCGGTCAAGGACCAGCATCCGCGACTTGTCCCTCCGCTTTAGGGGACGCTGGGCAATCAGCTCTTCCGGCAGGTAATAATCATAATCGCTCAGGCTGCACTTTTCCTGCGCCTTATTGTTTTTGGCAAACCTCTCCGGGCCGGGTTGGGTCATGCTCTTTATCGCCTCAAAAGATTTATAATCAATGTCAATATAATGCTGAGCAGGATCATCGTGGCCAGGGGGAAGTAGAAAGTAATATTATCTCTCTGGATTAATATATCGCCGGGCAGGCGTCCCAGGCCGAGGCGGTTGAAGAGCAGCAGGAGCAGTCCCGCCGCGGCAATAATGCCGCCGCCGATTAAGAGCATCCTGCCCAGTGTCTCCAGGGTGGGCATAACTTACACCTCCGCCGTAAGGTCGTGTTTTCGCTAAAATTTAATTTTGCATGGTCGGTTTTACCCTTCACCCCGGCTGTAGTCAGCCATATTTGCCGTCCTTGGCCTCGGCTTATTACCACAGCCTCTGCTGGGGATCTTCTTTGGGCTTTAAGCCCAGGTAAGTATATACTTCGCCGGTTACCATGCGGCCGCGGGCGGTTCTTTTAAGCAGGCCCAGCTGCATCAGGTACGGCTCGTAAATGTCTTCCAGGGTTTCCGGCTCTTCGCTGATACAGGCGGCCAGGGTATCAAGGCCCACAGGCCCGCCTGCAAATTTTTCAACGAGGGCGGTGAGCAGGCGGCGGTCGATCTCATCAAGCCCCTTGTGGTCGAGCTGCAGCATTTTTAAGGCATCTTCGGCCACTGCGGCGGTGATCACGTTGTCCGCCTTGACCTGGGCGTAATCGCGCACCCTTTTGAGCAGGCGGTTGGCCACGCGCGGGGTGCCGCGCGAGGCCCGGGCAATAATGGCCGCCCCTTCTTCTTCGACCTCGACGTTTAGGATGCTCGCCGAGCGGGAAATGATCCGTTCCAGTTCGGCCGGCGCATAAAAATCGAGCCGATCGACCACTCCGAAGCGGTCGCGCAGGGGCGATGTCAGCAGGCCGGCCCTGACCGTGGCGCCGATCAGGGTAAACGGGGGCAAATCCAGGCGCAGTGAGCGTGCTCCCGGGCCTTTGCCGATGATGATATCAAGGGCATTGTCCTCCATCGCCGGGTAAAGGATTTCTTCGACCGAGCGGCTGAGCCGGTGAATCTCATCGACAAAAAGCACGTCACCGTGCCCGAGGTTGGTCAATATAGCCGCCAGGTCGCCGGGCCTCTCGATGGCCGGCCCGGCAGTGACCCTGATGTTTACACCCAGCTCCCAGGCAATGATATGGGCAAGGGTCGTTTTGCCCAGGCCCGGGGGACCGTAGAGCAAAACATGGTCCAGGGGCTCATTTCTTTCCAGGGCCGCTTTTATATAGATGGAAAGCTTATTCTTGATCTGTTCCTGGCCGACATACTCCTGCAGGGAACGCGGCCTGAGGCCGGCCTCCATCTGGGGGTCGTCTTCCGACTGGCGCTGTGCGGATACAATCCGTTCTTCCATCGGGCTCTCCTTTCTTCCGATTGAGCTGTCTCCTTAGGTTCTCGATCAATTCTTTTCCGCGGCTGCAAATTATCAGGTACCCCGGAACGGTTAAACAGGGACTTTACCGGCCGGCCTGACTGCCGGCCATATCTTTTAAAGCGAGCTTCAACAGCTCCTCGCGTGAAAGTTCTTCTTTCTGCTCGGCCGCCCTGGCGGCCGCCGATGATGCTTCACCGCGGGAATAACCAAGGGCACACAGCGCTTCGGTAATGTCTTCCAGCAGCGACGATTCCGCCTGTATGGCGGGACCTGCGGCCAGATCTTCGGCGGAGAGCGCCTTCGGCAGTTTTTCTTTTAATTCCAGGACCAGGCGCTGGGCAGCCTTGCGGCCCACACCGGGAGTGCGGCAGAGCTGTGGAATGTTTTCCTCCAAAACGGCGACATAAAACTGGGAGACGTTAAAGATGCCGAGCAGGGAAAGGGCCAGACGCGGGCCGAACCCGCTGACCCCGAGGACAAGGTTAAACAGCTTACGTTCTTCCATGGCCCGGAAACCGTAAAGAAATACTTCTTCTTCCCTGACCAGCAGACGGGTATAAAATATCATCTCTTCCCCGATCAGGGGCCGGAGGTCTTCCCGCCCGGGGGGCGTTTCCAAGGCCACACCCACTCCGCCCACTTCAATAACCGCTTTGCCCGGGCCTGCCGCAGCGAGGCGGCCTTTTAAATAATCGATCACTTAAGTCCGCCCTCCCTTAACCGCTTCCTGCCAGCGCCGGTTCTGCAGGTGGCAGAGGGCGACGGCCATGGCATCGGCCTCGTCGTCTGCGGCGGGTTTGTGGGACAGCTTTAAAAGCATCGGCACCATATTTTGCACCTGCACTTTCTCGGCTTTGCCGTAGCCGGCTACGGCCTGCTTGACCTGCAGGGGAGTATATTCGAACACTTCAAGGTTGTTTCCGGACGCGGCCAGAATTATTACGCCTCGCGCCTCACCGTCCTGGAAGGCGGTACGCACATTT
>PUNU01000146.1 GCA_003551865.1 Syntrophomonadaceae bacterium | reverse complement strand
GGTTTTATCTTATTGTTTGCTTTCATATTTGCCAACCTGATGCTGACCAGGCGCTATATATTAAGCTTCCCCAACCTGGCCCTGCGGGAAAAGTTGATGGCTACCGGGGCGATGCAGCATTTTACCCCGCGACGCCTGGCCGTTTACTTTGCAGCCGCATCTGCAGTAGTAGCTTATATCTTTTCCGGTTATGTCGGAAATTCCTGGATGGATGTGCTTCGTTTTTTAAATCAAGTGCCTTTTGGTGTCAGTGACCCTATATTTGGAGCCGACGTTTCAACCTATGTCTTTAGCCTGCCCTTTTATCGCTTCATTTATGGCTTTTTGATGATGGCCGTGGTAGTTTCTTTAATCATTGTTGGAGCTATTTATTTCTTGATGAATCCGCCTTCCCAGGGCGGAAAAGGTTGGTCGTTTCCACCGGGCCGGGGAATGAGCCACCTGGCCGTCCTGCTGGCTATGATCTTCGGTCTAAAAGCCTGGGATTACCGGCTCAGTCAGCTTGAACTGCTTCTCTCGGATCGGGGAGTTGTTTACGGCGCCGGGTATACCGATATCAATGCCAACTATACGGTCTTAATGGTCCTGATGGTCATGGCGGGATTAATCGCCCTTGTCTTCCTGGCCAATATATTTTTACGCCGTCAACGCCTTTTTTTATATGGCATCTTGGCCCTGATCGGCGTTTCTCTTTTGGGTGGTTGGGCATATCCGGCGGCGATCCAGAGTTTTATAGTCGAACCGAGCGAGTTCAGTTACGAACGCGATTACCTGGACCACAATATCGAGTTTACCCGCAGCGCGTACGGTTTGGATCAGTTTGCTACACGACATTACGACGCCACCCAGGTTTTAAGCTGGGCTGATTTGCAGGACAATCCCGGTACAATCAAAAACGTTAGACTCTGGGACTACCGCCCCCTGCTGACCACATTTAACGAACTGCAGGCTATCCGTCCCTATTACCGTTTTCTCGATGTCGATATAGATCGTTACGAGGTAGATGATGAATACCGCCAGGTAATGCTTTCCGCCCGCGAGCTGGATAAGAGCCGCCTGGCCGAGCCGGCCCAGACCTGGGTCAACCTGCACCTCCAGTTCACTCACGGCTACGGGGTGACGATGAGCCCGGTTAATGAAGTCAGCCCGGAAGGCTTGCCTCGCTATTTCTTGAGCGATATTCCACCGGAAGGCAGCCTTGAACTTGACAACCCCGCGATTTATTTTGGCGAGCTGACCGATGATTACGTGATTATCAATACTGATACGCCGGAGTTTCATTATGCCACAGAAGAGGGTGAAAACGAGTTCACCTTTTACGATGGTGACGCCGGCATTCCTTTAAATTCAATTTTCCGGCGGGCCTTGATGGCCTTAAGGTTCGGAGAATACCGCATTTTAATATCAGACGAGTTGAGTAATCAGAGCCGGATCATATTTGATCGCAGTGTTGATGAGCGGGTGCAAAAAATTGCGCCTTTCCTCCGCTACGATAGGGATCCCTATATCGTTATAAACGACGGCCGCCTGTTCTGGATCCAGGATGCTTACACAGTTACCAATCGGTATCCCTATTCCGAGCCGTACGGCAATATTAACTACATTCGCAATTCGGTAAAGGTAGTTGTCGACGCCTACCACGGTGACGTTAAGTTTTACATAACCGATCCGGATGACCCCCTGGTCCGGACTTACAGCCGGATTTTTCCCGAGATGTTTACGGCCATGGAGGAAATGCCGGAAGGTTTAATGGAAAATATCCGTTATCCGCTGGACCTTTTTGAAATGCAGGCTGATATGCTTCAGCTTTACCACATTACGGATCCGAACCAGTTTTACACCAGGGAAGACCTGTGGGCCAGGCCCCTTGAAAAAGCTTTTGGCGAAGAACAGCTGATGGAGCCTTACTATACCATTCTTCAACTTCCCGGCTATGATGATGCGGAGTATGTTTTAATCATGCCCTTTACACCGGACAAGCGCAACAACATGATTGCCTGGATGGTGGCCCGCTGTGATCAGCCCAATTACGGCGAGGTTGAAATTTTCCTCTTTCCCAGGGACCGGGTCATTTTAGGGCCGAAACAGATAGAAAACCGGATCGATCAAAGCACGGAAATTTCGGAGCAGTTTACCCTCTGGGGCCAGGCCGGATCGCGGGTTATTCGTGGAAACCTGCTGGTATTGCCGATTAGCGATGCCCTGTTGTATGTAGAGCCAATCTTTCTCGAAGCCGATGCGGGCGGCTTGCCGGAGTTGGCCCGGGTTATTGTCAGTTACGAAGAGACCGTAATCATGGGCCACACTCTAGAAGAAGCCCTGATCAAGGTTTTTGGCGAAATAGGCGAGCTGCCGGCGGAGATACCGGAAGAAGAGCTGCCCGAAGATGTTGATCTGGAGGAACCATTGCCCGAGCTGGATGTTGATCTTGAAGACGAGCTGGCTGAACTTATTCGGCAGGCAAAGGATGTTTATGAAGAGGCCCTGCAGCTTCAGCGGGAAGGAGATTGGGCCGGCTACGGAGACAAGATCACGGAGTTCGAACAAATACTGTCTGAACTGGAAAGGTTCATTCAATAATCACCCTTGGGGGAGCTCGTAATGTCAAACCCTGGATTCGATATTTTTACTGACGGCGCCTGCGCCGGTAACCCGGGACCGGGGGGCTGGGCGGCGGTGATCATGGACGGCGGCACGGTTCGGGAAATAAGCGGCCGTGAAGAAAGGACCACCAACCAGCGCATGGAACTGCGGGCCGCCGTCGAGGCCCTGCGCCGGGTTCCACCGGGAAGCCGGGTTAAGCTGCACAGCGACAGCGCTTACCTGGTCAACTGTTTCAAGCAGGGCTGGATGGACCGCTGGCAGCTCAGCGGCTGGCTGAGCAGTAAAGGAGAACCGGTAGAAAACCGGGACCTCTGGCAGCAGCTGCTGGAACTTTCTTCCGAACGCTCCATTGAGTGGGTAAAGGTGAAGGGGCACGGTACAAATCGGCACAACCGCCGTGCCGATAAGCTGGCCCGCGAGGCGATTGGAACCGGTGGAACAGTCGGCAAAGAAAACGGGGATAAGTTTTCAGATACCAAAAAAAAACCGTCCGGCGGCTCTATGAATGAAAGCGGACCGGCTAGACGCATCGGGCTGCTTACCGCCGGAGGCGACTGTCCCGGCTTGAATGCCGTGATCAGGGCGGTGGTCAAAAGCGCGATTTACAACTTAGGCCTTGAAGTAGTCGGTTTTAACAACGGTTTTAAG
>PUNU01000242.1 GCA_003551865.1 Syntrophomonadaceae bacterium | reverse complement strand
TGCGCCATGGCGGTGCAGGTTTTTGTCGGAGGCGAATACGAGCGGCAGTCGATCATCAATATGACCAGGATGGTGGACACGGGAACGCGCTACGGTATTCCTACCCTGGCTGTAACCGCCGTGGGTAAGGACATGGAAAGGGATGCGCGCTATTTCAAGCTTGCCACCCGAATTTGCGCCGAACTGGGGGCCCACTATATCAAGACCTACTATATCGAAGACGGGTTCGAAACGGTTACTTCTTGCTGCCCGGTGCCGATTGTCATGGCCGGCGGCAAGAAAATCCCCGAGCTTGACGCCCTGACCATGGCCTACAGGGCGATCCAGGAAGGGGCGGCCGGGGTGGATATGGGCCGGAACATCTTTCAATCCGAAGCACCCGTGGCCATGCTCCGGGCGGTAAATGCCGTGGTCCACAAAAACGAAAAACCGGAAAAGGCCTTTGAGCTCTTCAACACTTTGAAAAGTGAGAGCTGAGCGCATAATGGTTCCGGCGGCAAGGGCAGGCAATTACTTGGGGGCCCGGACAGCCTGAAAAAGTGCATGCCGGTTTAAAAAAATGAGCCGCCGATTAAAAGTGGCCGACAGCGGGGGTTAAACATGAAAATATCCTACTGGTACAACAACAAAGATATCAGGATAGCCGAAGTGCCGATGCCGGTACCCGGCCCGAAAGAGATGCTCGTTAAAGTGATCTCTTGCGGCATCTGCGGCAGTGACATTGTTGAGTGGTACCGTTTACCCAGAGCGCCGCTGGTGCAGGGGCACGAGCTGGGAGCTGAGGTAGTGCAGGCTGGCGAGTCTGTCAGGAAGTATAAGCCCGGGGACAGGGTCTTTATTGTCCCCAAGGTTCCCTGTATGCAGTGTTACTATTGCAAAAGCGGGCACCACCCCCAGTGCTCGCAGGTTAAAGAAAGACTGCCCGGTGGGTTTGCCGAGTATATCCTGGTTCCTGAAGCCCTGCTGGAAAACGGAACCTACCTGCTGCCCGACCATGTTAGCTACGACCAAAGTACCTTTATAGAACCGCTCGCCTGCGTGATCAGGGCCCACAGGCTGGCCGGAACCGGGGAAGGACAAACCGTGGCGGTGCTTGGCTGCGGCATGTCGGGTCTTTTGCACGTCAAGTATGCAAAACAGAAAAACGCCCGGGTCGTGGCCACGGATATCAATGAAAGGCGGCTGGAGTTTTCCCGGAGCGTCGGCGCAGACCTCGCCATAGATGCGAGAAGTGATGTGGCCCGGCGAATTATCGATGAAACCGGGAGAAAGGCCGATGTGGTTATTTTAAGCACCGCTTCCCTGTCCGCGGTGGAGCAGGCCTGGAGCTGTGTAGACAAAGGGGGCGCGGTTGTTTTCTTTGCCGTGCCCGGTCCCGAAGAACAGGTGGCCGTGCCGATTAACGATTTTTGGCGGCAGGAGATCCGGATCCTTACTTCCTACTACTGCGGGCCTGCGGATATAAGTGAAGCTCTGGAACTGATCGCCTCCGGAAAAATTGAAGTCGACGACATGATCACCCATATCCTTCCTCTGGACCGGATCGAAAAAGGTTTCCAGCTGGTCATGGAAGGTGAAGATTCAATCAAGGTGATCGTCAGGCCTAATGAATAAAAGGCCTAATGAATAAAAAATGGGAGGGGCTCAACAGTGAAACTGCTTCATGTCGGTCTCGCCAGCAGCTCGGAAGAAAATGCCGATAAATTTTACGCCGGCCTGCTCGGGCTGGAAAAAATGGCCCCGAAGGACCTGCCGGCCCAAACGGCAAATGCCATATTCGGCGTGGCCACCCCGATGAAAATGATAAATTATCTCGGCGACGCGGTTCGCATTGAAGTATTCCTAGGCGCGGGTGGCCCGGCAAAGCGCGGGCATGTTGACCACATCTGTTTTGAAGTCGAGGATATAGAAGCATTTCTGCAAAAATGCCGTGAAGAAAATGTAGAAGTTATCCAGGTCCCCAGGGATAACTCCCCGGTTACATTTATCAAGGATTTTGACGGCAACCTTTTTGAGATTAAAAGCAAGCAGTAGCCGGTGCTTTATCAATTAAGTTAGTTCTATTTTTAATTCGCAGCACTAAAAAAACTAAAAAAGGTTGACAGGGGGAGGATATTATTTTATACTAAACATACCGGCGGTCGGTTTGTTAGATTGCGGGCAGAAAGCCAAAAAATGAAATGGAGAACTGCCAGATGACCGAAACCTTTAAGCGCGGTAACCGGAAACATGAATTTATGATCACAGCTCTGGAACTTTTTTACCAAAAAGGTTATGAGAACACGACCATTAAAGATATCATCGACGAACTGGGCGTCTCCAAGGGCGCTTTCTATCACTACTTTGAGTCCAAGGAAGACGTGATTATCTCCATTGCCAGGGAGTTTACGCAAAGAACGGTAAGGATTATGAAAGAAATATTTGAACGCCCCGACCTGACAGCGGTGGAAAAGCTGAACCGGTCATTTGAGTCAATCAACGAATACAAAATCAGGGAGGCGGAGTGGCGGACCAAGTTTAAAAAAGCGATTCAAAGCGAAGAAAACCTTAAATTGCAGCACACCCTTTTGAACTTTATGAAGCAGGATATCATAGAGTTGTATGCCGGGTTGATTGATTCCGGGGCTGAAGAGGGCGTATTCGACGACCCGATTAATTCCCGGGAACTGGCCGATTTTTTGATCAATATCACCTTTATTTTAAACACTTCGGTGCATGAGCTTGAAAATGATTATTATAACCGTAAAGACGGGCTGGATTACGAGGAGTTTCTTCTCAGGCTGGAAGAAAAGGTTTATTTTTACGAAGTAATGCTGGAAAGGGCTTTCCAGCTGCGGAAGGGGAAATTTGACCTGCGCACACCCTACCTCAGGAGGGCCGAAACGATTAAGTGAAAAATTTTTTCCCTATAACATACCAACGGTCGGTATGTTTTGCGTGTAGTGTCATTGGGAGTGTGACAAAATGGGACCGTCCCCACTGTCACTGTCACCAAAATTTTTGACCGTGACATACCAAAGGTCGGTATGTTCTGAACGTAACAGATAGGACCGTCCCCGCTGTCCCAAAAAATGGGACCGTTCTCACTGTCATCACAAAGCACATGAAAGGGAGTGGATGTTAATGGAAAAAGGCGGGTTCGTAAAGCTGCTTAGTGAAGTTGGTAGAGAAGATTTGCCTGCTGCCGGAGGCAAGGGCGCCAATTTAGGCGAGATGATTAAGTCCGGCCTGCCGGTTCCGGAAGGGTTTGTGCTG
>PUNU01000039.1 GCA_003551865.1 Syntrophomonadaceae bacterium | reverse complement strand
TTTTCGTTGACCAATATTGCCGGTTCTCTGGCCGGTCCGGCCCTGCCGCTGGCCATGCTTATATCGTCAGTCCCGGTTTTACTCGCCCTTATCCCCATCAGCATGTTAACCTCGGCCTGGCCCACCACGAGCGGCACCTACCGTTACGCCCAGCTTTTTAGTCCGCGGATGGCCTTTATTATCATGCTCTCGCTTGCTGCCTGCGCCGCCGTCGGCGGACAGCCGCTTTTTGCCCTTACTTTTGGACTTTTTCTGGAAGAATTGGTGCCCGTATCCCCGGTTTTAGCCGGGGTGGTTTTGCTTGTTTTTTTCTATCTGATAAACGTTTTGGGAATCAAACTTACCGCCCGGATCCAGGCTGCCTTATTCCTGGTCCTGGTTGCTTCTCTGATCATGTACGTGACCCTGGGCTTTCCCCAGGTCTCGGTTGAGAATCTTACCGGCTTTTTCGCCACCGGCGTAGGCGGACTTTTTGCCGGGGCGGGGATCTTGTTTACTTTTTGCGCCGGCGGTCTGTTGATTATCGATGTGGGCAATGAGGTTATCGGCGGGGAGAGCACTTATCCAAAAGCCCTTTTTTGGGGGATCCTGATTGCCCTGGCTATATATGTTTCCATTCACCTGGTTACTGTCGGCGTTTATGACTGGACCCTTCTCGGCGATGGCACACTGTTCGACGTTGCCGCGGTGTTCATGAGCAGCGGTTACCTGGCTGTTTTCATAGTTGGCGGTGCGCTGGTTGCCTGCGCCACCACGGTAAATATCTTATTTACCTACATTCCCCGCGGGTTGATGGTGGTTGCCGGCGAGGGGCTCCTGCCTTCTTTCCTGAGCAGAATTAATCAAAGGTTTGGCACTCCGCACTGGGCTCTGACAGTGACCTGCCTGGTTTCCGTGGTGGCGATAATAACCATACCTTCGCTTTTTTTCTTTGGGGCTATGCTTAATTTCGGGTTGATCCTGGCGATTGCCACCGTTTGCCTTGCCGCTGCGGTGCTTCCCAAAAAACATGCGAAGCTTTACAGGCGGGCCCGGGTTAAATTTACTCCCCGCTTCTTGAAAACTGTTTCTTACCTGATCGTCTTGATTAATGGACTAATTTTCATTTTCCTGGCCATAGCCATGATGGATTCAGCATTGATATTTATTGGGCTTCTGGCTGCCATAGCTCTTTTTTCCCTGACCCGCAGTGATATTTTTCGTCAAATAGCCGGTGATCAAAAAGAGGGGAAGCTGCCGGGGGAGCATAAGTAATTGGAACAGGAAAAATAAATAAAACTAAAAGATATAAAAAATAGGGGGCTCGAAGATGCAGGAAACTATGACCCCACGTGAAAGAGTGACTGCTGCTTTTGCATTTCGGGAAGCCGACCGGGTGCCGATTGATTTCGGTTCCACCCACAACAGCAGTGTCAATGTGATCGCTTACAACCGCCTGAAAAGTTACTTAGGCGTAGGTTCTCCCACCTATATGCGCGATCCGATTCCCATGCTTGCCTCGCCCGATCTGGATGATGGGCTGGAAATATTTAAAAAGATGGGCGGAGACTTGCTGCCCCTGCCCCGCTATAAAAACTTTGGCATTCCGGCTGCCGACTGGCGGGAATGGACCTTAAAAGATGGTTCCGCCTGCCTGGTTCCGGGCGAGTTTCAGCCGGAAAAAAAGGAAGACGGCAGTTTGGAGATGTCGCTGTTAAACGGTGTGGCCGTGTTGAAAATGCCGGTACGCGGTCATCATTTTAATCTGGTCAGCCGCCCCCTGGGGATGATCGAAAACCGTTCCCAGCTTGAAAATGTTTTGCCCGTGCTGAGGCAGAGCGGGGTCTTTTCTATCTCCGATGAAGAGCTGGATGTTTTGCAGGCAAACGCGAAACGGCTTTACACCGAAACTGACTATCCCCTGGTGGCCACCGGTGGGCCGCTGTTCTTCTCCCTTTACCAGGTGGGCCAGGAACTTTTTGGCTACGAAAAGTTTTTTACCATGATGGCTGCGGATCCGGAATTAATACACTGCTGGCTTGATTTCCTGACTTCAACCTGTATCGAAAAACTGGGCAAATACCTGGGTCTACTTGAGCCCTATCTCGACGTGATCATGATGGGGGACGACTACGGTTTTCAAAATGCACCCCAGATGTCCCCGCAAATGTTTCGGGAATTGATCAAGCCTTACCTGATCCGGGTATGTGATGCGGTTAAAGAACATGCTCCGAAGATTAAGATCCTGCTTCATTCCTGTGGAAGTGTCGCACCCTTTATGCCTGATTTTATCGAAGCCGGTATCGACGCTTTAAACCCGGTGCAGGTTACGGCCGGGGATATGGATCCTGCCTGGTTGAAAAAGGAGTTTGGCCGAGAAATATTATTCTGGGGCGGAGGCGTGCGCACGCAGAGCACGCTGGTCAAGGGCTCGGTCGAAGATGTTTCCGCAGAAGTGCGGGAAATGATTGACATATTTAAACCCGGCGGCGGCTATATCTTCTGCCCCATCCATGATATCCAGGAAGAAGTCCCACCCGAAAAGATCTGGGCTGTTTATAAGACTGCCCGGGAACACGGTTTCTACTAATACAATGCAATAAAGGAGGCGAAAACATTGGCCGGCATTGACTGGGACCCGCTGCTTACCTTGACGTATTTAAGTGCCTTTTTAATTGCCGCCACTATATTAAGGACCCGCCTGGCGTTTTTACAGAAATTTTTAATCTCCAACAGCATCATTGCCGTGATCCTTGAATAGTTTATCAAGTTATTTTTTAAAAAGCTCGGGGCGGTAGCTGTTTTTGCCGAACTGACGGGTTGAAAGCAGGGAACCTGGCCGTACACGTCATCAGGGAGGCCGCCATGTTGACATCTATAACAGAAAATTGCTACAATTATTTCAAGTCAAATATTTTAACGGTTTAATAACTTGAAGGGGGTAACTTTTATGGGTTTGCCGGAGAGGCCTTATTCAAAAGAAGAAGTTATGGAGAAATTAGAGGAGTATGCCAGGCTTGATGCCAACCCTTACAGTGGCAAATTGTTCACCATAGCTTTTGAGCCCGGATCTGAGAGTTTGCGTGATTTATCTCACCGGGCTTTTTCAATGTTCATGGATAAAAATATCCTAGATTTCACAGAATTCCGGAGCGCAGTAAAGCTGGAAAAAGATGTGGTCGATATTGCCAAATCCTTAATGAACGCTGATGATGAGGCGGTTGGCACCTACACTTTTGGCGGCACGGAGTCAGTTTTTCTGGCTGTTAAAGCGGCAAGGGACCG
>PUNU01000085.1 GCA_003551865.1 Syntrophomonadaceae bacterium | reverse complement strand
GTCTGTCGGTTCAACCATTTCCAGGTCGTAGGGGTAAGTGATAACCTGAATAACCGGCTCACCTTCTTCCGGTTCGGTAAATTCTACGGTTACTGTGAGCTGATCAGCTTCTTTCGTCACATCACTGATTTCCACGTGGTAGCCCCCTGTCGGCTGTTCGCCGTAGGTTGCCAGCAGGTAGAGCACTCCTTCATACTCCCTGGCCTGGGCCAGCATCAACTTCCTCGAATACTCAATCCATTCTTCAATTTCGGGAGGGACCGCCTTCTCATCCACTGGCGCCCCTATTGGTTCGTCCCAAATGCGGTGGCCGTCATCCCAGTACTCTCCTTCAACTGTAACCATGACTTTTTCCACTTCATCAAACTGGGTGGCGGTAAAAACAACCGCCTGTTCGAAAACCATGCCGGCAGTGGTTCCTCCCGGCCATTTTTCCCCAAACATTTCTTCACCAACATCTACGGTGGCCACTGCATTATCGATCTCCACATCAAGTATTTCCAGGGTATCATGGACAACCGCAGAAACATCTTCAACAGGTTCAGGCCCTTTAATTAACTCCTCAAGAGCCGACTTCAACATTGCTTCGGCTGTTTCATGTTCGGCTATCTCCCGGGTAACCGGGGTAACATAGCCATATTCACCGGGTTGACCGGTTTCAATTGCTTCCGGATCCCCAAAGTAGAGGTATATTTCCACCATTTCTTCCTCTTCATTTTCAACTTCACAACCGGGTGCGAGCATCATCAACAGGCCGAGGAACAGCACTAAAATTATATTTTTCATTTATATCGACCCCCTAAACAGAATGCCTTAACCGGCCGCATGTGGAATATTAATCGCGGGTGGGGATACTGTCTTCAGCTCCGGTAGCGACAAATTCCACGGGCAGCCCGGGATCTTCGATCACGGCCAGGTCATAAGGATAGGTCAGAGCCTGGGTTACCACTTCATCTTCCCCCGGTTCAGTAAACTGGGCGGTGACGTTCACCCTGTCTTCAGTTTTCGTAACCCCGGTTATTTCCACCGCATAACCTCCAGTCGGCTTTTCTCCATAGGTCACCAGCAGATAGAGCTTGTCTTCATGTTCACGAGTCTGCCCAAGAAATTTCTCCCGTGATTCTTCCACCCATTCTCTGATCTCAACGGGTATTGCTTCTTCATCTGTAAGCCTTTCAAATTCAATTGGTTCTCCTACGACATCGGGAGCGGCGCACCCGGCGATAAAAACCAGTGCCGCCAGCAAGGCTGCCATTGCCGCTGTTTTTTTCATCTAAGCGTTCCTCCTCTTTAATTATAAATTGTTGCTGTATTAGAGACAAAAAACGGGGCCATTTAGTTCGCCCAATCGAACTTCCGCCCCCCATGATTTCGACAAACAAGAAATACCCGGCAGGAAACTTTGCTTCATCATAGAATTGAGAATGCATCAATAGAGGTGAACGGATCATGATTAAAAAAAACACTGCTGCGCCTGATAATTTTATTGGGCGGTGTGCTTTTCAATATCCACAACCCTATCAGCGGTTTCAGCCCCTCTTCTATTGTGGTATTTTTATGGGAGCAATTTTCATCCTATCCATCGCCAGGCCGGTAAATGTATAGGACAAACCCTGAAAAAAATATCAGTATGCGCAAAGGTGCAGATGTGATGAAAAATAAAAAGCCATCCATAGAAGAGGGCCGAACGATCGAGCTGGAAATTACCGATTTAAACCACCGGGGCGAAGGCGTGGGCAAAGCAGACAATTTTGCTCTATTTGTTTCCGGGGCACTGCCCGGCGAAAAAGTTAGGGTCAAAGTTACAACTGCCCGCAAAAATTACGCCGAGGCTTCACTAATTTCCGTGGACCGTCCATCCGAATACCGGCAAAATCCTCCCTGCCCCTACTTCGAGCTCTGCGGAGGGTGTCAGCTGCAGCACCTTTTATACCGGCGTCAGCTGGACTGGAAGCAGAATAGAGTGGCGGAATCCCTGCGGCGTATCGCCGGTATTGAAATACCTGTTCCTCCTGTTATTGGTATGGAGGATCCGCATCACTATCGCAACAAAGCAAAGGTGCATTTTTGCCTCTCGGGGAATCAGGCCGTGGTTGGCTTCTATAAAAAGCAAAGCCGGCAGATTATCGACATTGAGGAATGCTTGGTACAGCATCCACTTAACAATAAGATGATCAACGCCGTGCGGAGGGCACTGCAAAATTTCATAATCGAGCAAGGTGGTACGGACGGTTTGAAACTGCCGGTTACCGGCGCCGCCATCCGCACATCATTTTCCACTGCTTCCGGGCTGGTCAGCTTTATCGGCCCGGCTGGACAGAGCGACCCAAAGCATTTAAAAAAAATTGGTGAGTTGACGGCCGCCGAAACGGAAAGATCCGTGACAGGAATTGTGCTGGAACAGGGCAGCAGTAAGAATCGGCAAAGCGCAATTTTATCAGGCAGGCCTTATCTCGAAGAAACAATAACCCCTTTTCGCTTTCACATTTCACCGCAGTCATTTTTCCAGGTTAACCCCAGGCAAGCTGAAGTGCTGTACAAACAAGCACTCGCATTGTCCGGTTGCCCGCACACCGCCTTTGATCTTTACTGCGGGACCGGCAGCATGGCCCTTTATTTAAGCAGTACTGCAAAACAGGTAATCGGAGTTGATTCTGAAGAATCGGCTGTCAAAGACGCAAAAAACAACGCCGCTTTGAACAATATTGACAATGTAGAATTTATACACACCCGAGCAGAGCAAATATCAGCACTTTTGCAAAAAGGAAATTCCCCCAAAGTAGTGTTTCTTAACCCACCCCGCCGCGGTTGTTCACCCAACCTGATAAATTGTGTGGTTGAAGCCAAACCGGACCGGGTGGTCTACATATCCTGCAACCCGGCCACTTTGGCCCGTGACCTTCAGCGGCTGCAGGAAAGCGGCTACTTAACCAAATCCATCCAACCCGTAGACATGTTCCCGCATACCACCCATGTCGAAACAATCGCCCTGGTCGAGTGAAACATTGGGGACGGTTCTTTTTGTTGCAGGAAACATTGATAAAAATTTAAACTTTGGAAGGATCATTTGCATTTGAAAAAAACACTTTTTGACTGGGACCTTCTTTGAAACAAAAAGAACCGTCCCCGGTGTTTCAGGTTTCAGGAGGGAGAATATCATGGAAAGAGTTGTTGTAATTCCGGCGAGAAACGATCCCGAAGGTGCGATAGGAAATATTTTTGACCAGTGCGGCGGCCTTGAGCAACTCCTCGGTGGAAGAACCAAAGTTTGG
>PUNU01000012.1 GCA_003551865.1 Syntrophomonadaceae bacterium | reverse complement strand
GCACGCCGCCAGCGTTCGTCCTGAGCCAGGATCAAACTCTCCAGTTTATATCTAAAATCATAAACTCACACTCGTTAATCCCAGCTCCAATAAACGTTCGCAAGGACCCTTGGCCTTCCTGTTAGAAGACCAGAGACCCTTTTTACTTACCCTGCTCAGTTTTCAAAGAACGGAGTTTTTTTGTAGTTTCTTTTTTCTAAGTGCAGGATATATATTAGCATACGCCTTGTTTGATGTCAAGAAAAATAGAGCTGGTTTTTCCTTAAAATAAAGTAAAGGATTTATGATTTTAATGTGTAATTTCATTGTTGAGGTATAAAAAATGCAGAAGCAAAATAACGGTAGTGATTTTAGAAAACCCCCGAACGGGGCTGTGAACAAAACAATACGGACTGCACTGGGCCGCCTTCACATTAGAGGTCCGGTTGAACAGGGGGAGTTGTCCGGGTGCATGTTGTCTGAAGGGTTGTGCTGTTTCAGGCCATCCAGCCGGCAGCACAAGGCCCTTGTGGAATTGGCCGGGCAGCCCGACGGCATGGTTTTCACCGCCACCCTGGCTAATACCATTGTTTCTTATGTTTCTTTCCAAAAGCCCGATTATCCCTGGTGGCAGATACGCTGTTTTCCGGAACTGATTGAACTCGGCAGTATAGAAACTGATCCTTCATGGCGCAACATGGGCCTGGCCAAGATCCTGTTTGACTCAATATTTAACAACCCCGATTTTTCTTATTTTGAAGACTTCATAGTTATTACCTTCCAATTTATTCACAGCTGGGACCTGCAATATACCGGGCATTCACCGTGGAGCTACCGCCGGTTCATAGACCGGCTGTTTAAAAAATATGGTTTTAAAAGTTTTGAAACTACTGATCCGGAAGTGAGAGAGCACCCCTGCAACAATTTTTTGGCCCGAGTAGGTGAAAATGTTACCGCCGAGAATATAATTCGCTTTACCGGCTGCTGCCTTGGTGCAAACAGCTCATTTCAAGCCTAATAATTGTTAGCTGAATTTTGCAGGAATTCAGCATCCGGTTGACGAATCACAATACCAGCAAATTGATAGGAGGGATTGCAGATGCCTGAAGAAAAACCCGGCGGTGAAATGTTCAGTGAAGAACACCTTAAGCCTTTTGCACCGCCAGAAAACTTTAAAGAAAAGGCAAGAGTTAATGATGACAGCCTCTACAGGGAAGCAGAAAGAGATCGTCTTGCTTTTTGGGAAAAAATGGCTGATGAAATCAGCTGGGTAAATAAGTGGGAGCAGGTTTTGGATGATACCAACCCACCCTACTATAAGTGGTTCATAAATGGCAAGTTGAATGTAGCGGAAAACTGCCTTGATCGTCATGTCAACAGCGGCCTCGGCGATAAACAAGCCTTGATTTTTGAGGGAGAACAGGGCGATACCCTGAGTTTAACTTACCGCTCACTGTTAAAAGAGGTTTGCAAGTTTAGCAATGTTTTGCACCGGTTGGGTGTTGCAAAAGGCGATACAGTTACCATTTGGATGCCGATGATTCCCGAGGCCATAGTGGCTATGCTGGCCTGTACCCGCATCGGTGCAGTCCACAGCGTGGTCTTCGGCGGCTTTAGTCCCGAAGCCTTAAAAGACCGGATTAATGATTCAGAATCAAAGGTGCTGGTAACAGCCGACGGGGCCAACCGCCGGGGCAAAGTTCTTCCCATGCGGGGCGCCGCCGAAGATGCCCTCAAAGATTGCCCCAGCATCGAGAAAACAATTATCGTTGAACGTACCGGATCACAGTATCAACCCGTCGAGGGTTACGATTTGCTCTGGCATGAACTGATGAAAGGAGCAGACGACTCTTTTGAGCCTGTAGTAGTGGACGCCGAAGATCCAATGTTTATCCTTTACAGCAGCGGGACAACGGGTAAACCCAAAGGTATTCTGCATACCACGGGCGGATACTTAGTCGGGGTCAACTCCACATTTCGCTACGTGTTCGATCACCGCGATGAGGACATCTTCTGGTGCACCGCCGATATCGGCTGGATTACCGGCCACAGCTACATTATATACGGCCCGCTTTCCAGCGGCTCAACCATTTTTGTTTACGAAGGAACACCGGATTATCCCGCCCGGGATCGCTTTTGGGAATTGATAGAAAAGCACGGTATTAGCGTCTTCTACACTGCCCCCACTGCCATCCGCGCTTTTATGCGCTGGGGCAAGCAACATCCCGAGGGCCGCGACCTATCCAGCCTGCGGCTGCTGGGCACGGTGGGCGAACCGATCAACCCTGAAGCATGGCTCTGGTATTATGACAACATTGGATGCGGCAAATGCCCGATCGTCGACACCTGGTGGCAGACCGAAACCGGTATGATCATGATCACTCCTTTACCCGGAGTGACACCTTTAAAACCGGGATCGGCAACCAGGCCCTTTCCGGGAATCGAAGCCGATGTTATAGACGACCGGGGCAACCCCACCGGACCGGGACAAAGAGGTTTCCTGGTAATAAAATCACCATGGCCGGCCATGCTGCGCACGCTCTACCAGGACGAACAGCGTTATGAGGACACCTACTGGAAGCAGTACCCCGGACTCTATTTTACCGGGGACGGAGCCTGGAAAGACAAAGACGGCTTTTTCTGGATCATGGGCCGGGTGGATGATGTACTCAACATTTCAGGCCACCGGATCGGTACCATGGAAGTGGAAAGCGCCCTGGTCGATCACCAGTCGGTAGCCGAAGCGGCGGTAATCGGCAAGGTCCACGAAATCAAGGGCCAGGCCATCACCGCTTTCGTCACCCTGCGGGAAGGGGTTGAAGGCAGTGAAGAGCTTGCACAAGAGCTAAAAAAACATGTGGGCAAAAAAATCGGCGCCATCGCCCGTCCAGAAGATATTTATTTTACCTACGAACTGCCCAAAACCCGCAGCGGCAAGATCATGCGGCGGCTGCTGCGCGATATTGCGGAAAACCGAGATCTCGGCGACGTAACCACCCTTATGGACCCGCAGGTTGTCGCAAAAATTAAAGAAGGGGTAAGCGGCAGTTAACTGCAAACCTTTTTTTACGGCCGGCAACGGGGTTTTTGACAGGGCGGGCAATACAGCAGCGAAGAAAAGGGGACAGTCCCAAAAAACAGGCCTGTTCCCCTTTTGTATTCTATATACTTATTAATTACTCAGGCCTAACCCGCTGTGCCATAGGGGACGGTTCCATCGTTTTCCCTTCGGCCTTCGCTGCGCTCAGGAACGCTCGAACCGTCCCCATGGCACAGCTTTTCATTCAACAAGGACAAT
>PUNU01000192.1 GCA_003551865.1 Syntrophomonadaceae bacterium | reverse complement strand
TTTTGCTTCCACCGTGAGGTTTTTATTATTTCCGATGAAATATATGAAAAGCTTATCTACGACGGCACCCGCCATATCAGCATCGCTTCCTTTAATGGCAAGATCCAGGATTTGACCATCCTCGTCAATGGAGCCTCGAAGACTTACGCCATGACCGGCTGGCGGATCGGTTACACCGCCTCGCCTGAAGAAATAGCCGGGGTGATGTCCGCCATTCAGAGCCAGACCGCAGGCAACCCGAGCTCAATTGCCCAGAAGGCCGCCTTGGCCGCCCTTGAAGGCCCCCAGGATTGCGTGGAAGAAATGCGCCGGGCTTTCGACGAGCGCCGCCGTTACATGCATGAAAAAATTAACGGCACCGGGCTGCTTAACAGCATCGAGCCGCGGGGAACTTTTTACCTCTTTGCCGGCATGGCTGAGACGGTGGGCAAGTCATACAATGGAGAGAAGATAGAAGGCAGCGATGATTTTGCCAGGCTGCTTTTGGAAAACCACAAGGTTGCGGTGGTGCCGGGCAGCGGCTTCGGTGCTCCCAACCATGTCCGCCTCTCCTTTGCCGCCAAAATGGATTATATCAAGGAAGGCCTGGAGAGGATCGAAGCGTTTTTGAACGAACTGGAATAAACAGAGATCCTAACACTACAGCGCAACTTTAGCCTATATCATTGCCCGCTATGCCATAGGGGACGGTTCCATCGTTTTCCATAATAGAAGTCAGAGGTCAGAACCCAGATTTTTAGGAACGCTCGAACCGTCTCCATGGCACCGCTAATTACCGGATATTGCGCTGTAGCACTAAAATGATCTAAGACTTAGTAAGGAGGCTGCAAATGTACGATGCTGCCATAATTGGAGCCGGGATCATCGGAACCGCCATCGCCAGGGAACTGGCCAGATACAATCTCGACCTGGTGTTAATCGAAAAAGACAGCGACGCAGCCAACGGGACGACCAAAGCCAACAGCGCCATTGTCCACGCCGGATTCGACCCAGAGCCGGGCACCTTGAAGGCTGTGCTCAACGTCGAAGGCAACCGCCTGTATGCAGGATTATGCCGGGAACTCGATGTTCCCTACCGGCAAATCGGATCGCTGGTAATTGCCTCCAGCGAAGAAGAAATGCAGACCCTGCAGGATTTGTATAACCGGGGACTGGAAAACGGCGTGCAGCAGATGGAAGTAGTGGACAAAGATAAACTGCACGGGATGGAAAAGGGCTTAAGCGAAAACGTTTGTGGAGCCCTCTACGCCCCCACGGCCGGGATTACCGACCCCTACCTGCTGGCCATCGCCCTGGCCGAAAGTGCGGCAGTAAACGGGGTCGATGTCAAACTGGAAAGTCCGGTAACCGCTGTTGAAAAAACTTCCCAAGGATTTCACCTCCACTGCGGGAAAGAAAAAATTATAAGCCGCTATGTAATTAACGCCGCCGGCCTCTACGCTGACAAGATCAACGAAATGGTCAATTCCTCTTTCTTTAAAATAATTCCCACCCGGGGAGAGTATTTTCTGCTGGACAAGGGAACCGGGAAACATGCCCGACATGTCCTGTTCCCCTGCCCCACCGCCCTGGGCAAGGGGGTCCTGGTTTCACCGACCGCTCACGGCAACCTGATCGTCGGCCCCAACTCTGAAAAGGTGGAATCAAAAGAAGCGACCGAAACCACCGCTGCCGGCCTGGCCTATGTGCGCAGAGAAGCCGGAAAGCTGAAGAAGAATCTGCCCCTTCACGAAGTTATCACTTCATTCAGCGGCCTGCGGGCAAAGACCGCGAACGGCGATTTTATCATCGAGGAAAGCGAAGAATCCCCCGGCTTTATAAACGTGGCAGGCATTGACTCCCCGGGCCTGGCCGCGGCACCGGCCATCGCCCGCTACACGGCCGATCTGCTGGCCAAAACTGCGGGCCCGTTTAAAGAGAAAGCGATTTTTCAACCACGGGCTAGGGAACACACTCATTTCATGGCCTTAGACGAGAAGGCAAAAAGAGATTTGATCAAAAAAGATCCCCGCTTCGGCCGGATAATCTGCCGATGTGAAAGCATCACGGAAGGAGAAATTGTCAGGGCCATCCACGGGCCGGTGGGAGCCAAAACGGTTGACGGCATCAAGAAGAGGACCAGGCCCGGCGGCGGGCGCTGCCAGGGCGGCTTTTGCGGACCGAAGGTAATTCGCATCATCGCCCGGGAAATGGGCTGGGACCCCCCGGCAGTAAACAAGGACAATCCCGGCTCATACATCCTCACCGAGCCGACCAAGGGGAAAAAATCCCGCCCGCCGAAACAGGAACCCGCCGGGGCCGCAACAGGCACAAACAGCAAGCCCCGGGACCGCTGCGACCTTGTGGTTATCGGCGGCGGCCCTGCGGGCATGGCCGCGGCGGCGGCGGCCCGGGAAAGCGGTGTGGATGACATCCTGGTGATCGAAAGGGACCGCGAGCTGGGCGGTATTCTTCAGCAGTGCATCCACAACGGCTTTGGCCTGCACTACTTCAAAGAAGAGCTGACCGGTCCGGAGTACTCCGAAAAATTCATCGCACAAATCAAAGAAAAAGGGATTAACTGTAAGCTTGACTCCATGGTCCTTTCGGTCAGAGAAGACCGGCGGATCACCTATGTGAACAAGGAAGACGGCCTGAATACAATCCAGGCCGGGGCGGTGGTTCTGGCCATGGGCTGCCGGGAAAGGACCCGCGGCGCGATCAATATCCCCGGCACCAGGCCGGCCGGTATTTTTGCCGCCGGTACCGCCCAGCGAATTGTCAATATCGAAGGTTACATGGTCGGCCGCAAAGTGGTGGTCTTTGGTTCCGGAGATATCGGGCTGATCATGGCCCGCCGGATGGTCCTGGAAGGAGCGGAAGTAGTGGCTGTGATTGAACGGAAACCTTATTCCGAAGGCCTGGTCAGGAACTACGTGCAGTGCATTGAAGATTACAATATCCCCATGCTCCTGCAGCATACCGTGGTCGACATCAAGGGCAAAGACCGGGTTGAAGGCGTAACTATTGCCAGGACCGACCTCCACAAACAGCCGATCGAGGGGACTTACCGTGATCTGGAGTGCGATACTATCCTGTTTTCCCGGGGCCTGATCCCCGAAAATGAACTTTCCAAAAGCGCCGGAGTCAAGCTGCACACCGCCACCGGGGGCCCGGTAGTCAATGAGGCGATGGAAACCAGCGTGGAAGGAGTTTTTGCCTGCGGTAATGTGGTCCACGTGCATGACCTGGTCGACTGGGTAACCGAGGAAAGCATTAAAGCCGGAAAAGGCGCCGCAGCTTTTCTCCA
>PUNU01000087.1 GCA_003551865.1 Syntrophomonadaceae bacterium | reverse complement strand
CGGCGGGTACTGCTGGGTGCCGCACTGCAGACAGCGGGAACCCTCAAGGCTTAATATCGCCCGCCGGTTGCGCCAGGCCAGCGACCAGCGGGTCAGCTTATCTTCTTCTCCGCGCATGCCCACCTCTACAGGGAGCATGTCCCGCCAGGTTAAATATTTCAGGTAGCTGTCCAGTTCAGCCTTATTCTTTATGGAGTCCGTTACTCTGCCCCGGTCTTGATAGTCTTTAATTTGCTCGGTTATTTCGAAGTACAGGGCATCACAGCCGTTTCCGAAGCCGATCACAAGCAATTTATCGCCCGGTTCGGCATCTTCCAGGGCTGCAGCGAGCATCAGCAGTGGATGGGCGGAACCGGTATCACCGGCCTCCATCATTAACTCGTTCTGGATCCGGTCCGGCTCAAACCCCATAGTTTTATTGATCTTTTTCCTGGCTCCGCCGTAATAGCAGGGATAGATAATTTTCGCGAAATCTTCAACCTTAAGCCGGTATTTTTCGCACAGACCTTTTACGGCCTGCGGAATGAAACGTTCATAGCCCAGGTCCCGGATCCACCTTTCTTCCCACTGCCGATCATATCTGGAATTTGCCCCGCGAAGGTGATCGACAAAGTCACAGGAAAACGAATATGACCCCTTGAAAGCGGCAATAACATTGTTACTGCCGGCTGTCAGGGCCGCTCCGCCGTCGCCGAAGACCATTTCCTGGACGGAACCGGCTCGGCCAAGGCGGGAGTCTGCGGCACAGGCAACGGCCGTTTTCCCCTTTTCCGCCGCGGCAAACTCGAGGGCGGAAAGCAGGGCCGTGGTCCCCGATTTCAGGGAACCGGCAAAATCTGCGGCCCTGATGTTTTCTTCAAGGCCCATTGCACCCGCTACTATGTTGGCACACTGACGTTCACGGTAGGGGGCGGTAGTTGAAGCAAAATAGACTGCTCCTATTTCCCTCCGATCATGGCCCCGCAAGCAATTTATCCCTGCCTCAGCGGCCATGGTAACAGAATCCTCATCGTAGTTGGCCACCGCTTTTTCGCCGGCGGCATTCATAATGGTGGCCGGGTTAAACCAGCCCATTGCGCTAAATACGGTCATCCGGTCAAGCCTGAATCTTGGTATATAGCCTGCATAAGAAGTAATGCCTACCACGGGTTTTCCCCCTTTCGTTTTAATTGTGCAGCCAGACTGCGGCATTGGTCAGGCAGTATTCGTCTCTTTCCGCTGTTTTGCAGCGAATAATGATCATGTCCGTTTTTTCCTGCCACATTTCCGTGACTATGGTTTCTCCAGGATACACATGGCGGGAAAATCTTACTTTTATAGCTTTAAACTTTGCCGGGTCGTTGTTGCAGTATTCCTGCAAAACGGCCCGCCCGGCAAACCCGAAGGTGCAGAGACCGTGCAGGATCGGCTTTTCAAAACCGGCCATAGCCGCAAAGTCGGGATCGGCGTGCAGGGGATTGTAGTCTCCTGACAAGCGGTATATGAGCGCTTGCTGGGGTAAGGTTTGCAGTGAAACCTCGCTGTCCGGCTCCCTTTCCGGAGGATTATTACCGGGCTCGGATCCGCGTTCGCCGCCAAAACCTCCTTCGCCTCTTATAAATGCGCTGAAGCGGTTCATAAAAACCGGTTCATCTTTGCTGTCTTTCGTAACCACATCAAGCTCTACCAGGGCCCCTTTTCCCTTGTCGTAAATGGCTGATATCTTCGGATAAGACGTAAGTTTTCCCTGGACCGGGATAGGACGGTACAGCTCGAGGTACTGCTCGCCGTGCAAAAGCATCGCCAGGTTGATGTCTACCCCATCAAGACCGGCAAAACCCATCAGGGCGCCAAAAGGTGGGATAACACCATAAGTTGGCAGGGTTTCCAGACCGTTTTCATAAACGAACTTTAATTCTTCGGGCTTTGCCCCCGCGCCAACCCCCAGGGCGTAGAGGATTATGTCTTTTGTATCGTAGTGATACTCGAGGGAAGCCAGTTCTTTGCCAACCAGGTTCATATCAATAGGCATGTTTAAAAGCTCCTTTCCAATAAAATTTAATCCAGGTTTACCTTGGACATTATCGTTCCGGCATGCTCCATGGCCGAAGAAAATTCCTGGGCCCCGCCAAGGTCTTTAATCTGATCAATCTTTTCGGCCACCATATCAACGGTTATTTCCTGTTTTGGATCAAATACCACACCGGGCCCTTCGACTATGGCAGCGCGGCTGAAATAGCCACCTCCGGCGCTGAAAATTTTTCCGCTTTCTTCGCAGTTGTCGGAACACAACCAGGCGACCATCTGGGCTACGTAGTCGGGCTTTACTTTGCCGATTACATCTTCCGGCATAACGGTAAAAGTAAGTCGGGTGCCCGCGGTAGGGACTATTGTGTTGGCCTTGATATTATAGCGGACCCCTTCCTGGGCGACACTATTCATCATCCCGACGATACCCAATTTGGCTGCTCCGTAGTTGATCTGACCAAAATTGCCGTAGAGACCCGCCGCCGACGCAGTGGAAACGATCCGCCCGAAAGTTTGTCCCTTCATGTGAGAAAAAGCCGCTTTTGAGCAGTAAAAAGTACCGTTTAAATGCACATCCATGATTTTATGGTAGTCTTCGAGCTCCATCTTCAAAAAACTTTTGTCCCGTAAAATTCCGGCATTGTTGATCAAAATATCGATCCGCCCAAAACTGTCAATGGCGGTCTGAATTATCCTTTCTGCGCTTTCCCACTCTGCAACACTGTCGTAGTTAGCCACCGCCTCTCCGCCATCCCCCTTTATTTCATCGACCACCTGCTGGGCGGGAGTTGTGTCTGAACCGGTGCCGTCAAAAGCACCGCCGAGATCGTTTACCACCACCTTGGCTCCCCTGGACGCCAGCAGTTTGGCGTATGCCTTTCCCAGGCCTCCTCCCGCTCCGGTAATCACAGCCACCTTGCCGTCAAATCTGATTTTTTCCACAGCCTTTATACCTCCTCCATAATTTTGCTTAGATACAGTCTATTGCATTAAATGCATTAAATCAATATTTTTAATCAAATTTATATTTAGCTAATAATCTATATAATATAGGGTTTTTTAAACCATGGCACGAAATAATATATAAAAAGCGTATAAGGTTTAGGTTTGTTTCCGTGACAATGGGGACGGGGCAATTTTGTCACGTGGTAACATTTGACTCTTGAAATGATTGCCCTGAATATGCTTGTTGCTCTTGCTATTTGCCTGTTTAAGAAGAAGCTTTCTCTTTTTATCTCTGTAAGATAAAATTTCTGTCATGCTTTGGTATTGCAGGTTTTGTATGGGGTTTT
>PUNU01000082.1 GCA_003551865.1 Syntrophomonadaceae bacterium | reverse complement strand
TTTTGTCACGATCCGGAACTGCCTCCGAACGGGGCCTGCCGGATCTGCGTGGTCGAGGTTGAAAAAGCCCGGGCCCTGGTGGCCTCATGTGTTGCTCCGGTCGGCCCGGATATGGTTGTCCATACCGAGTCCGAAAGGGTTGTCAATGCTCGGAAAAAGAACTTGAGCCTGTTGCTGGCCAACCACCCCCTTGACTGTATTACCTGCCAGAAAACCGGAGAGTGCAAACTGCAGGATTACTGCTATCGTTACGATGTGGCCACCAGTGAATTCGCCGGCGAAGTTAAAGAGCTTCCCTTTGATGATAGCAATGAGTTCTTTATTCGGGATATGAATAAGTGTATTCTATGCGGTATTTGTGTGGGCAAAGACCAGGAGATCGTCGGAGCCGGTGCTATTGATTTTGTCAGGCGAGGCTTTGTCACCAATGTAGAGCCTGCATTCGAAGCCCCGATCGAAGAGTCTTCCTGTGTATTTTGCGGGATGTGTATTGACAACTGCCCGGTAGGCGCTCTGATTCCCAAGTACAGCATTGGGCAGGGACGCCCGTGGGAGGTCGAGCTCGTTAAATCTGTATGCCCTTACTGCGGTGTGGGTTGCAATATTAACCTGCATGTCAAGGATGGTAAAATAATCGGCTCTACCCCGATTGAAGGAAATCCTGTGAACCGGGGGCACCTTTGTGCCAGAGGCAAGTTTGGCTGGGATCACGTGCACAGCGCCGATCGCATTACCGCTCCCCTGGTTAAGTCAGAAGGTGTTTTTGTAGAGGTGAGCTGGGAAGAAGCGCTTGATTTTATCGTCGAAAACATTCAGGAGGTCCAGTCGCAGTACGGCTCTGAAGCTTTAATGGGCCTGGGATCCCCGAAAGCCGGCAATGAAGACAACTACCTGTTCCAGAAGTTGATCCGCTCGCTCGGTTCCAACAATGTTGACAGCTATACCCGCCACTGCCACGCCCCTGCAGTGAAGGGCTTGATGGAAGTATTCGGCAGTGGTGCGATGAGCAACAGCATTGAAGAAATCACGGGGACCGGGGCGGTCCTGGTAATCGGTTCCAACCCGGCTGAAAGCCACCCGATTATCGAATACCGGATCAGAGAAGCGGTCCTGAAAGGGGCAAAACTGGTTGTTGCTCATCCCGAAATAATAGAACTGGTCAATGCCGCTCACCGGCACTTGGAGCTGAAGCCGGGCACTGATGTGGCCCTGCTTAACGGTTTGTCTAATGTGATTATTGAAGAAGGCCTCCATGACAGGGAATTTGTTGAGAAACGCACTGAAGGTTTCGATCAACTCAAAAAGGCAGTTGCCGAATACACCCCCGAACATGTCGCCGGAATAACCGGTATTCCGGAAGATGAAATTCGTGCCGCCGCCAGGGCTTTTGCCGAAGCTGAAAAAGCGGTTATCGTATCTTCCGCCGGTACCGGCTTGCCTGCTGGTGAAACCGACATGGTGTTTGCTTTGGCCAACCTGGCCATGCTGACCGGCAACATTGGGCGGGAATCGACCGGACTCTACCTGCCTTATGGTGAAAACAACCTCCAGGGTTCCGCCGATATGGGGGTTTTGCCCGACATGCTGCCCGGTTATCAACCCCTCGCAGACAAACGAGTGCGCGGCCAATTTGATCGGACCTGGGGATTCAGTATAAACGAAAAACCGGGCCTCAGCGTGATGGAGGCTGTAAAGGCCGGTAGAAACGCTGGCATCAAGGCACTTTACGTGATGGGTGAAAATCCTGTTGCCTGTGGCGGAAACGAAGCGGAAACCGCACTTTTCCTGGCCAACCTTGATTTTCTGGTTGTACAGGATATCTTTATGACCGAGACTGCCGCCCTCGCAGATGTTGTTCTGCCCGCTTCTGCTTTTGCGGAGAAACCCGGCACCTATACCAACATCGAGCGTCGGGTCCAGCTCAGCCAGCCCGTTGTGGAACCTCCCGGCATGGCTTTTCCCGACTGGGCTATTTTGACCGAACTGGCCGAATGGTTTGGATTGAACTGGGGCTATAACAGTCCGGAAGAAGTCTTTGATGAGATAGCCTCGCTTATACCGGATTACGGAGGACTTTCCTACGAGCGGTTGGTTGAACAGGGTTTGCAGTGGCCCTGTCCGGATAAAGAACATCCGGGAACCAAATACCTCTACGAGGAGAGTTTCAACCGCGGAGCGGGCCTTTTCAAGGTGGTTGAATACAAACCGCCGACAGAGGCTGAAGCCGCTGCCCTGGATGTTCACGCTGCAGCCGGTCATCCTGCCTGTCAGTGTCTGAGTGAAAGTATGAGCAGGCATTCGGTAATAAAGGCACTTAAGAAAAGCTGCGGCCAGATCGCGGAGCGGGTTTAGCGGAGACACAATAATACTACAGCGCAATATTCGGGAATTAGCTGTGCATGGGGACGGTTCCATCGTTTTCCATAATAGAAGTCAGAGGTCAGAACCCAGATTTGTAGGAACGCTCGAACCGTCTCCTATGGCATAGCGGGCAAGGATGTAGGCTAAAGTTGCGCTGTGGTGATAACAGGTTTTCTCTAAATATATAGGTAGCAATTTACACGATCCGCCTAAAAGTGCCGGTTAACTGGGCAAAAAGAACCTGGCACCGGATCGGCAGAACATCAGCAAGAACAAGCGTCCCCGCTTCCCGGGGGGCGCTTTTTTTAAAAAAAACACCGGGCGAGATTGTAGCAGGGGGACGGGGTACCTGCTACATGTGTGTAGCAGGTACCCCGTCCCCCTGCTACATAGACCATCACTGGAAGCAAACAGAGGCTGTGTGTTTTAAAGATTTTTTGCAAAGCAGTGAGCGTTTGTATTAAAATACAAGAGAACAATAAATGAAGCAGTCGCGTCCAAAAACTGCGGCAGGCTCTAAAGGAAGGTGACCGGTACTGGCCAAATACATCTTTCCCGAGGACTTCTTTTGGGGAACGGCAACATCATCATACCAGATTGAAGGTTCACCTGCCGCCGACGGTAAGGGTGAATCGATCTGGGACCGCTTTACTCACACCCCGGGTAATATATGGAACGAAGAGACCGGAGATCGGGCCTGTGATCATTACCGCCGCTACAGAGAAGACGTTAAACTGATGGCCGATTTGGGCCTCAATGCCTACCGCTTTTCCATTGCCTGGCCGCGAGTATTCCCCGGTGGCGGCGGCAGGCCGAATGATAAGGGGCTTGATTTTTACCGGCGCTTGGTGGAGGAACTGCAGGCCCATAATATTAAGCCGGTCATAACCCTTTACCACTGGGATTTGCCCCAGGCTTTGCAGGACCGGGGTGGATGG
>PUNU01000061.1 GCA_003551865.1 Syntrophomonadaceae bacterium | reverse complement strand
TCAGCATTGACGGTACTGTCAACCGCCCTGCTGACGATCCGGTCACCGTCACGCTCACAGCCACGACGGATGTGCCGGAATACGACGATACCGTCAGCAGGGAAGTCGAAGTGACCGTACTCCCCGAATGACTATCAGCCTGAAAGAAGAAGGGGCTGTAAAGAAAAACTAAGCTCCAGAAAGCGCTCAAACAACGAAAAAACCGGCCGGAAAGGCCGGTTTTTTGGTATAATTAGGGGTGTGAACAACCAACCTAATTACACGCACCATTATACACCGAACCAACTGGTTCTGCCAATGGATTTGGCGATAAATCTGCCAAAAGATTCCGAGGTCAGAACGTATGCGGAACTCATGAGAGGAGTAGATTTGACGAAGTATTTCGGGAAGCGGTATCTGTCGAGAGGGAGACTACCGAAAAACCGAGTCCGCATATTGAACGCGATCCTGTTCGGTTATATGGTGGATGTGCGCAGCAGCCGGGCTTTGGCCCGAGCATGCCAAAACGACATTCGGTTCATGTGGTTGATGGAGGGGATGAACCCGCCATCGCACACGTTGATCACAACGGTGATCACCGAGTTGAACGAGGATTTACGCAACATCTTTCACGATGTGAATGCCAGAATCGCGGAATGCGAGACCATCGACCGGGACGTTCTTCACATCGATGGAACGAAAATCGAGGCGGATGCGAACCGTTACACGTTCGTGTGGAAGAAGGCGGTAAGGAAGCACCGGCGGAAGCTCTTCCAAAAGGTCACCACCTGTGTGCCTGAAATCAACCATATTTTGGTGGCCGCCGGGGAAAAGTCCGTCAAAGAACAGCAGAGCTATGCGGCAAGCACACTCACGAGAATGGTCGCGAAGATCGCGGGGATTATCGCCCGCGAAGGTATTGTGTTGGTGTATGGGAAAGGACGACGGAAGACACCGCAACAGAGGACCTACGACAAGATCAAGCAATACCGGGACAAACTGGCCGAGTACGAGGAGCATCTGGCCATCATCGGTGAAGAGCGGGGGAGTTACGCGAAAACCGACCATGACGCGACTTTCATGCGCATGAAAGAGGACCACATGCGCAACAGTCAACTCAAGGCCGGCTACAATGTGCAAATCGGTGTGAGCGACGGCTACATCCTCCTGATCGGCGCTTATCAGCACCGTAGTGACCAACGCACTTTCCAACCTTTTCTGGAAAGCTACCATTCGCTCTATGGCGTCTATCCCGCCTATCCGGTGGCGGATGCGGGGTATGGCGGCTACGACAACTACCATTACTGTCTGGAGAAAGGCATGGGGCTTTATCAAAAATACAATACTTGGGAAATGGAGCGGACCCGCGCCTACAAAAACAACCCCTTCAACCGGATCAACTTTCCCAGGGACAAGAAAGGGAACTACATCTGTCCGCAGAATCGCAAACTCACGTATCGCTACAGCAAAACAAGCTCCTACATCAAAAGTCCGCACGAAATCAAGGTGTATGAGAGTGTCACCTGCAAAAGATGTAAGCGCAAAAAACGCTGTACCCAAAGCAAAGATGCTCGGAAAATAGCCGTCAACGAGACGCTGGACGACATGAGAAGGACAGTACGAGAGAATCTGGAGAGTCCTTTCGGCATCGAACTGCGCATCCAAAGATCCATCCAAGTGGAAGGCGCCTTTGGCGTCATCAAACAAGACATGGCGTTCCGGAGGTTCAGCCGGACCGAGTTACAGGGTGTGCGGAATGAACTTCATCTCATCGCCATCGGGTACAACCTGAAAAAATTCCACAACAACAAACAGCGGCTCTTACAATAAACCCAAAAGCCATAAAAGAACCGTATTTCCCTCCGGAAATACTTTTTTCGATTGATATGAAGCACAGGAATGCCTGTGCTTTTTTTGACTTCAGCATGAAAAAGGGCTGTAAAGGCGGAACCAGTAATAGTTCCATTTCTTTACAGCCCCTTCTCGTTATCACAGAAAGTCTCAGTAATACATCTTCTTGATGCGTTTTTGTGCCTCTTTCTTTCCCTTCCTGGTCTTCTTCTTTTGGCGTCGCTCGCGGTCGATTTCCTTCTCGCGCTCGCCCTTTTGCGCTTTGCGCTGTTTTTCGCGGTCTTCTTTCAAGGTGTGTTCTGCAAGCGTCTTTTGATATTCCTCGACGGTGGAGAATTCCTCTTCGAGGTTCTCGAGGGTGGAAAGGTGTCGCTTGAGCATTTCCATCAAGTCTTCGAAGTGTTCTTCCTCGCGTTTTTCCGCGACAAGAAGATTCAAAGCCTCCTTGATGGTCTCGGCCCGCCGCTCGTCAAAATAGGATTTCACCCGTTGGATCTCCGGGATGAATTTCAAGGGCACCGTGGCGTTCTTGGCAAAATCCTCCTCCAAGGCGGAAAGCTCCTTTTGCGCTTCCTCGATCCGTTTGTCGGCCGCCTCGATCTTCTCGGCGAAGCCGGCTTCGTATTCCCTGATCATCCGTCTCGAATCGTCCAACGCCTTGCTGAGCCTTTCTTTCCTCCGTTTCAACAACCGTTTCCGTTTGCGCTTGTCCAAGCCTGCACGCAATTTCCGTTTGCATTTCTTGAAGGAGAGAAGAAAGACCGCGAACACGACGATGTAAGCGCCGATGATGGCGAGGGCGAAAACGGCCTCATCGAGGAAGCGGCTGTAGGCGAAGACATCGAGATAATCCAAAACGAAGACGGCTCCGGCCGGCGACGCGAAAAGCGACGCGTATATCAAAAACAGATACAAGAAGAGGATGAGCCCCTTTTTGAAAGTCGGCGTCCGCGCTTCCTCCCCGAGTTCCTGAAGCATCGCCCCGTACGGGAAGTACTTGTGCTTCGAGTCGAACTTCACATTCTTGTATTTCTCCCGTTTCACACCGGAATCTTCGATCTCTTCTTTCAAATCCCCCGCCCGGTCGATCTTCTCGGACAGTTCGATGATGATCCGATGGTCCTTGTTGGTGACGTTCTCGGCCATACAACATCCCCCTTTTCCCATTCACAGCCCCGGAAACGTTCCCGGGTTGGATATTCCCATTATAACACGCCCGCACGCGGGCTGAGCTCACAATTTTTTCGTCCTTGCCGGGGAAACGACAACCCCGGGTGTGCCGGCAAGGGGTCTTTGCGACAAGCATACCTGGAAACTGTATGTCTTTTCGCTGTCGGATGTCTCTTCAATGTTTTCCTTCCGCCGGGAAGGTTTTTTTGTTATAATGGCTCCGGCTAAGGAGTGCAATGACATGAAATCATTCGCCAAACGTGTGAACAAGAGATTCTACTATGGTTGGGTCATCGTCTTCGT
>PUNU01000262.1 GCA_003551865.1 Syntrophomonadaceae bacterium | reverse complement strand
ATGCCATAGGGGACGGTTCCATCGTTTTCCCTTCGGCCTTCGCTACGCTCAGGAACGCTCGAACCGTCCCCATGGCACAGCTTTTCACTCAACAAGGACAATAGGCTGAGTAGTTACTAAATATTTTAAGAACCTTTCTTTCAAGGAGGCGCAAAATTTGCCGGAAAGTTTGTTGAAGCGCTGGTTTGATCAGGAGTCATTTGTTCAAATTATAGACCGCTTGGAAAAAAACAACCGCTACAGGGCTGCAGTTGCCGGCCTTGACGGCAGTGCCCGTTCTTTTTTCATGGCCGCCCTCGCATTTTGCAGCAGCCGCCGGGGCCTGGTGGTTGCCGGAGATCAAGCCAGTGCAGAAAAGATATATGCCGATCTGTCAGCTTTTTACCCGAAACAGGTAATGTTTTTGCCTTCACGGGATTTGTTTATGAACACGGAAGTGCTGACCCGCAGTGACGAAAATCAACAGCTTCGCCTGCAGTTTCTGGACTGGCTCTACAGTGGAAGTCAGGGAATCTACGTGACCACCGTCCAGGCCCTGCTTTCGAAAGTTATCCCGCCGAAAATCTGGCGCAGTTTGATTGTTAACCTGAAAGCGGGATGCCGGATAGACCGCCGGGAATTAATCGAACGCCTGGTGGAAATGGGTTACGAGAAAACATCGCTAACTGAAACCGGTGGACATTTCAGTGTGCGGGGAGAAATTATCGACATTTATCCACCGGCAAACAGGATGCCGCTGCGCCTGGAGCTGTTTGACGAGATCATTGAATCGCTGCGTGTTTTCGATCCGGCAACTCAGCGGTCCCAGGAAAAACTGGAAGACGCACATGTGCTTCCGGCCCGTGAGCTAATTGCCAGTGGAGACATCTTTAATCGCGGCTTGCAGTCGGCAAAAGAAAGCCTTGATCGTGAAGCTGCTAAAATGTTCAGGCGGGGCGAAAAGGACAAAGCGGAAAAGCTAAAAACCCGGATTGAACGTCATCTGGAACGCCTGACTCAGCCTGATGGTCTGGACATCTTGAGCAGTTATTACCCTTTTTTCTACGGGGAGGGTGCTTCCCTGGCCGATTATCTGCCGCCCGGTTTGCTGGTAATGGTCGAAGAGCCCCAGGCCGTGTTGGAAAAAGGAGAAGATCTTTACAGGGAAGTAAACGATTATATTTCCACTGCCGCTATTGATGGCGATTTGCTTTTGCCTGGGCACAGGATGCTCTGGCATCCCGAAGAGATGTTTGCGCGTCTGCCCTGTCCCCTGATTGGCTGCTCCCTTTTTCCCGGGACAGGAAAAATATTTAAAGCGGCTGCCACCTTTAACCTGGAGACGAAGAGTGCCCCTTATTACCACGGACAATGGGCCCTGTTCAAGAGCGATCTACAGACCTGGTTTAACAGCGGCTACCGGGTGTTTCTTTTCGCCGGTTCGCAAAAACGCGGGAAAAGCTTGCTGGAGATGCTTTCCGGACAGGGCTCTGCCGAAAATGACCGGGCAGGCGAAGAATTGAAAGATATTGCTCCGTCACTGCCTGTTATAGTTGGCAGTCTTGACGAGGGCTTTGTCATTCCCGATCTTAAACTGGCCGTGATAACCGAACAAAACCTGCTGCCGCGGCGCAGAAAAAAGAGGCGTATCAGGAAAAACGAGGGGATTCGGCTCAGCGATTACCGTGAGCTTTCTGTGGGCGACTATGTGGTCCATGAGCAGCACGGCATCGGCAAATATCAGGGTTTGAGCACGCTTGAGATCGGCAAAGTGAAACGCGATTACCTGCTTTTGAAATACAGGGGAGCCGACAGGCTTTACATTCCCGTGGAACAGGTTGGTTTGATTCAAAAATATTCCGGCGGCGAAAGTTCACCACCCCGCCTGCACAGCCTGGGCGGAGGAGAATGGCAGCGCCTAAAAAGCAGGGTGAACCGATCCGTAGAAGAGCTCGCCCGCGAGCTGCTCTCTTTGTATGCCGCCAGACAGGCTGCCGTAGGGCACAGCTACGGCCCCGATCATCCCTGGCAGCTGGAATTCGAAGCCAATTTTCCCTATGAAGAAACACCCGACCAGCTGCGGGCAGTTGAAGAGGTCAAATCCGACATGGGGAAAAACCATCCCATGGATCGCTTGATCTGCGGCGACGTCGGATATGGCAAAACCGAAGTGGCCATGCGCGCCGCCTTCAAGGCGGTAATGGAAGGAAAACAGGCTGCCTTCCTGGTCCCCACCACCGTTTTAGCCCAGCAGCATTACCGCACTTTCCGGGAGCGTTTTGACAGTTTTCCGATCAGGGTTGCTCAATTAAGCCGCTTTGTGCCGAAAAACAAACAAAAAGAAATAATTAAAGATTTAGCTGCAGGAAAGATCGATATCGTTATTGGCACCCATCGCCTTTTGTCGGCAGATATCAGCTTTAACGATCTCGGGCTGCTGGTCATAGATGAAGAGCAGCGTTTTGGAGTGCGGCAGAAAGAAAAAATGAAAAGGCTGCGGCTGGAAGTTGATACCCTGGCAATGACCGCCACTCCCATTCCCAGGACCCTCCACCTTTCGCTGGCCGGAGCCAGGGATTTAAGCGTGATCGACACTCCCCCCGAAGATCGTTACCCGATTCAGACTTATGTCCTCGAATATTCAGAGAACCTTGTCCGGGAAGCTGTCCAACGCGAGTTGGACCGGCATGGCCAGGTATTCCTGGTTTACAATCGGGTCGATCGGATCAACAAATTTGCCGAGAGAATCCAAAAAATATTTCCGGAAGCTTCTGTTGCTGTCGGTCATGGCCGTCTGCCGGAAAAAACGCTGGAAAAAATCATGGCCGATTTCCAAGCCGGACGATACCAGATCCTGATCAGCACCACGATTATCGAATCCGGCCTTGATATCCCCAATGTGAACACCCTGATTGTATGTAATGCTGACAAATTCGGCCTGGCCCAGCTTTATCAAATCCGGGGCCGTGTTGGTCGATCGAACCGCCTTGCTTATGCATACCTTACTTATGACAGGAGCAAGGCAGTTTCTGAAACCGCCCGTAAACGCCTGCGGGCGATCAAGGAGTTTACCGAGCTGGGTTCCGGGTTTAAAATTGCCCTGCAGGATCTGGAAATCAGGGGAGCAGGAAATATCCTCGGAGCCGAACAGCACGGGTTTATTACGGCTGTAGGGTTTGATCTTTACTGCAAGCTGCTGGATCGGGCCGTGGCGGAATTGAAAAACGAAAAACGAGAGCCTTACATTGAACCGCGAATAGACCTACCCCTCGATGCCTACCTGCCCGCTTCCTATATCAATGCTCAAGCGCAAAAGGTTGATTTCTACCAGCGGATATACCGGGCATCTTCGCTGGAAGAACTGGATGACATAGCCCGGGAAATGGCCGATCGCTACGGTGCTCTACCCGAGCCGGCCATTAACCTGATGGCCGTATCAAAGCTGCGTGTGCTGGCGGTGAAGCTGGGCGTGGATCAGGTTCGCCAGGGCCCAAAATCTCTGGTCATACAATTCCGGCGCGGCAGGACAGTTCCTGTGGGCATGACGGACCAGGTCGAGTCGATTGACAGAAATGCCCTGGTCATTTCAGGACGAGACCCGTTGACTTTAAAAATTAAGCACAGCGGTAAAGCCGCTCCGTCCATCAGTGAGCTGATCGGGTTGTTTAAAGAGCTTTCTTCCGATGCGGCGCCTGTAGGCCGGTAGCTGCCGGGGCCTATAACTGTTATAATACGTTTCAGATTAATATACAAAGAAGGTTATATTAATTGACCAGCAGCGCTTTTGTCAAAGGAGCAACAATCCTGGCCGCCGCCGGGGTAGCCGCACGGGTTATCGGGGCAGTTTTTCGGATAGTTCTGGCTGCAATTCTCGGAGATGAAGGTATCGGCCTCTACATGTATGCCTATCCAATTTACTCTACTTTGCTGGTTATTTCTACAGCCGGTATACCGGTAGCGCTTTCCAAGCTCATGGCCGAAAAAATAGCTCTTAAAGCTTACCATGAAGCATACAGGGTTTTTCGGGTGGGATTTGTCATTCTTACCCTGACCGGGCTGGCAATTACCCTGCTCCTTTTTCTCGGGGCGGAAATGATTGCCCTGGTTATGGTTAAAGATATCGATGCGGTTTATCCCCTGGTTGCCATATCGCCGGCCATATTCTTTGTTACCGTCATGGGAGCTCTGCGTGGTTTTTTCCAGGGACAGCAGAACATGGTTCCCACTGCCGTTTCACAGCTGTTGGAGCAGCTGGTCAGGGTGGGTTTTTCAATTTTTCTTGTCCTCTTGCTGCTGCCGGTTGGACTGGAAATAGCGGCTGCCGGTGCCACTTCCGGCGCGGCGGCGGGGGGGCTGGCGGGATTGCTGCTTCTAGCCGGATTTTACCGGCGCAGACGGCAGCTTTTTTTAAACCACGGAGAACACAAACAGACTGCCGAACCGGACTCGGCAGGTCCGGATCCGGCCGGCCGCATCATCGGCCGCATCTTGAAGCTGGCCATACCGGTTACCATTGGCGGCCTGGTTATTCCCCTTGTTTCTTTAATTGACCTTGCGGTGGTGCCGCGTCAGCTTCAAGCGGCCGGGTTTGACCTGGTTACGGCCCGGGCCCTCTACGGGCAGCTTACCGGGATGGCCGGCCCGGTTGTTTACTTTCCCAATGTTGTGGCCCTGGCACTAAGTATCAGCCTGGTTCCGGCAATATCGGAAGCGCATACTTTAAAAAATTATGTGTTGGTCCGGGAGCGCAGCGCCGCGGCTATTAAGCTGACCGTTCTCTTTTCCCTCCCTTCCGCTGCAGGCCTCTTTTTGCTGGCGGAACCGGTAACAGTCCTGCTTTACAACAATGCCGAGGCGGGGTATTCTCTGGCTTACATGTCGTGGCTGGTAATAACCCTATGCCTTTATGTTTCAACCACCGGCTTGATCCAGGGGCTTGGTCGGCCGATTATTCCTGCCCTCCACATGCTGTACGGGGGGATGGTCAAAATATTTATGGCCTGGTTTTTGACCGCGATGCCCGCTTTGAACGTCGGCGGGGCGGCCCTGGCTTCAGTTGTCGGGGTCGGGCTGGCGGCGGCTATGAACCTGAGGTATATACATCTTGCAACCGGCTGGCGGGGCAGTCTGCGTGAATTGATTGTTTTGCCCGGCCTGGCCACCGCTGTTATGTCAATTTTTGTATATTTGCTTTACCGGGGTGTGGATTATTATGCCGGGCACCTGCTCTCTCCCGGCTGGCTAAACGCCGCGGCAACTATCGCAGCAATAATTGGCGGCGCTTTAGTTTACTTTGGCATGCTGCTGGTTACCGGCACTTTGAGCCGGGAAGAGCTGTCAGTTGTGCCGATGGTTGGACGGCTGGCCGGGCGCTTAAAGATTTTTCGCGGCGGCTAATACATATTTAGCTGTATTAAGTTAAATAAGATTGTTTTCTGTTTGTAAGGGAGGAAAGCTTATGAGGAGGATAATTGTAGTCGGATTGGGACCGGGTAGTGCCGGGCATCTCTCCCGGGAGGCGAGACGCTGCCTGGCGGGCGGACGCCCCCTTTTTTTTCGCACCATGAAGCACCCTGTCGCCCGCCGGTATGCGCCGGGAAAAGGGATCTATTCTTTTGATCATCTTTATGAGGAGGGGGAGAATTTTGAACAGGTTTACCGGGCAATCATCAGACGCCTTGCCAGAGCAGTAAGGTTTTGCGGAACTGTTTACTATGCAGTGCCCGGCCACCCCGATATCGGCGAAGCTACCGTAGCAAGGCTGCGCAGAATCGCTCCCCGCCTTGGTATTGAACTTAAGGTGGTGCCCGGAATAAGCTTTTTGGAACCTCTCTTTAGCAGTTTGCAGGTAGATCCCCTGGACGGTGTAAATATATGCGACGCCTACTCCATCGACCTTATTAAAGAGCCCTCCCGCAGCCACCTGATTATCGCCCAGGTTCACAGCCGGATGCTGGCCTCGCGGGTTAAATTGAAGCTGCTGGACCTTTATTCGCCGACATACCCGGTTACTGTGATTAAATCTGCCGGTATGCCGAGTGAAAGCATTCATAAAACGGATCTTAATACCCTGGACCACCGCCTGCATTTTAACCACTACACCACCGTCTATTTGCCGCCTGTTCGAGGGTACAGTACAGGTGATTTGCTGGAAATTATGGCCAAACTCCGCTCCGAGGAAGGCTGCCCCTGGGACAGGCAGCAGACTGCCTCCAGCCTGAGGCAGTACCTGGTCGAAGAAGCGTATGAAGTAGTTGCCGCCATTGAAGCGGAAGACGACAGTTCGCTGAAGGAAGAGCTTGGTGATTTGCTCCTGCAGATTATTTTTCACAGCCAGATTGCCCGTGAGCAAAACCGTTTTGACTTTTATAAGGTTGTTGACACCGTTGCCGCAAAGCTGGTAAGGCGCCATCCACATGTATTCGGCAGGGAAGAGGCACTGGAAGACGCCGCCCAGGTAAAGAGCCTTTGGGAAAAAATTAAGTCGAGTGAACGGAATGCGGAGAAAAACGGGGAGAGTATTGACATAGATCATTCACTACCCGCCCTGCTCAAGGCATATAAGCTGCAAAAAAGGGCGGCAGAACTGGGTTTTGACTGGCCCTGTATTAAGGGCCCCCTGGAAAAGGCGAGAGAAGAACTGGCTGAACTGGAAGAAGCCTGTTTTAATAAAGATCGAAGGGCAATTGAAGAAGAAGTAGGCGATTACCTTTTTACCGTTGTTAACATGTCACGTTTTCTGGGGGTTAACCCGGAGCTTTCCCTGGGGAAAACAATAACCAAGTTCCTGGACAGGTTTCAATATATTATGGAACAAATAGAAAAAACAGGAAAGCAAATATCTGATTTTTCTCTTGAGGAGCTTGATAAATGGTGGGACGAAGCCAAAAAAATAAAGTAAACCTGCAGTTAAAGCAGGAATCTTCAAAACAAAGGCGAATTAAGTGTTCGAGTGGATCCAATCATTTTGTATGAGGAGGTTTTTACAGTGAATAAGTCTGAACTGGTTGATCAGGTTGCAGAGAAAGCTGGTATGTCCAAAAAGGATGGAGAAAAAGCAGTTAATGCAGTTTTGGACAGTATAACGGAAGGATTGGCACGCGGTGATAAAGTCCAGCTGGTCGGGTTTGGAACTTTCGAGGTGCGCAATCGCAAGGCGCGCGAAGGGCGCAATCCTGCAACGGGAGAAAAAATAAGAATTGGAGCTTTGAATGTCCCGGCATTTAAACCCGGTAAGGCATTAAAAGACAAAGTCAAATAGCAAACTGTGTTCTTTTTTTTAATTCTTTAAACAGTAGCCATGAAAAACTCTACCCTCCTTGCCCTGCAAGGGGGGTATTTTTTTAATTCCGCTTTTTCTCCTGATCCTGTAAAAATAACTACTTTTTAGTTGGCTGCGGCAGGAACTTATGTATTAAATGTCGAAAAACAAATATATAAAAGGAAAACCCGGAGAAGTGATAGTTATGGGCGCTAAACGCCGACAGGTAAAAACAGCAGTTTCCAATTTGCCCCGGCGCAGTGGAGGCGGCGATTACAGCCTGTACAGATATGCTTGCGCGGTCGGTCTGCTAATTATTTGTTGTCTGCTTGTAGTGATCGGAGCCCAGTATATCCGCCAGAGAAGCGCTGAACAGAAACTTGCCGAGTTGGAATCTCAAATAAGTGGACATGAGGATCGCCAGCTGGCACTGGAAGATGAAATATACCGGCTGCATGATCTGGAATATATCGAAGTGCTTGCCCGTAGAAGGTTGGGGCTGGTCAAGCCTGACGAGGTTATTTTCCAAATAGAGGATTGACAATGATGGCATAAAGGTTATAATAACTTTAACTTAAAGTTGGGAGCACAAGGAGGAGTTTTTCATTAAGAACGGAATTACTGAAGGAAGTATCGTGGAAGGAGTGATTACCGGAATCACGAAATTCGGAGCATTTGTCGAGCTGCCCGGAGGGAAGACGGGCCTCGTTCATATATCCGAAATAGCTGAAGAATACGTGAAAGATATCAACGAGTTTTATAAAAAAGGAGACCGGGTTAAGGTCAAAGTCCTTTCAGTTGAAGACAGCGGGAAGGTAGGTCTTTCTGTCAGGCAGGCTAACGAAGCATATTCGAGAGAGAAAAAAAGCGGGAAAAACAGGCCGCAATCGTCTAAGAACAAGGCTTCTTTTGAAGATAAAATGGATCGTTTCCTCAAAGAAAGTGATGAGCGTCTTTTGGATTTAAAACGCAATACTGAATCAAAAAGAGGCGGCCGCGGATCTTCCGGGGAAGCGCATTAAGATATCAGCAAAAGTTTAAAGGCAGATTGAAAGGCACTCTGATTCAGGGTGTTTTTTTATCGCTGTCGCTTTGAACAGGATGACAGGTCGTGATCTCTGCTTATGCAGCTGGAAAAGGTACGCAATTTTATTCTAGATAACCGCTTAATTTCAAAAGGTGATACAGTGATCGTGGCTGTTTCCGGGGGACCGGACTCATTGTGCCTTTTACATCTTCTGTATCGGATGTCAGCTGAATTTGACCTCAAGCTCGTAACAGCCCACCTGAACCACTGCCTCAGGCCGGAAGCGGAGCAGGAAGCGAAGGCAGTGGAAAAGATTTCTTCTGAGTGGTCTCTGCCATTTGAAACCAGGGCTGTTGATATTCGCAGGTTTAAAAAGGAACACGGAGTGTCGGAAGAAGAAGCCGGCCGCCTGGCCCGCTACCGGTTTTTATTTGAAATGGCCGGCAAGTACGGGGCATCGCGCATTGCCCTCGGTCACCAGCTCGATGATCAGGCGGAAACAGTGCTCTTAAACATTATTAGAGGTACCGGAGTAGACGGGTTGGCCGGGATTTTGCCCCTCCGCACCTGGAGGGGTATTAAACTGGTCAGGCCCCTGTTGTGCCTGACACGCAGTGAAATCGAATCTTACTGTCAAAGTAATGCCCTTCATCCCTCGATAGACAGCAGTAACCTGGAAACAGATTATACCCGCAACAAACTACGTCTTGAGCTAATCCCCCGATTGGAAAGCCAGTTTAACCCTCGGATCAGGGAAGCGCTTTCAAGATTGGCTTCACTGGCCGCTGCGGATCGCAGTTTTTTACAAGGCCTGGCCAAAGAAAAGCTGGCGAAAATTGCCCGCAGCGGCCGAAAACACATTGTCCTGATGCGGAACGAGCTTTTGTCTCTATCCCCGGCTTTAAAGAGCCGGGTTGTGCGCCTGGCCTTAAAGCGCTTAGTATCATTAAAGAAGATCGACAGCCGGCACATCGATCAGGTTCTGATTCTGGCTGAAACCGGAACGACCGGACAAAGCATATCATTGCCCGGGGGGATAGCAGTTCGTCTTGAATACGACCGCCTGGTTTTGCTCGGGGAGGCCGGCCGGGAACCGGCAGCATTGGAGGCTGTACCTCTTAATGTTCCGGGAACCACTTGCCTGCCCGGGGGAACAGTCATAAAGGCCAAAATCATTGACAGGAAAAATCTTAAGTGGGCACCTTCTCCGTTTCGAGCTTACCTGGATTACGACAGCATTCCTCTTGGAACTTTAACTGTCCGCTCACGACGGCCCGGCGATCGTTTTCATCCCCACGGCGCTTCCGGCAGAAAAAAACTTAAAGATTTTTTTATTGACCGCAAGGTTCCCTCCTACCGGCGCGATTCAGTGCCTCTGGTAACGGTTGGCGATGAAATCCTCTGGGTCGCCGGTCTGAGGATCGCTCATCCTTACCGGGTTACTGAAAAGACAGAAAGGGTTTTACAGCTCGAATACAGGGCCCTTAAGCGTTCAAAGTAAGCTTGCTTGCCGGGGTGATCAAATTTATATTAGAGGTGGCTTAAAATGGCAGAAAACCAGATGGAAGTATTGTTAACCGCGGATCAAATCGAGACGAGAATTAAAGAGCTGGCCAGGGAGATAACGGAAGATTACAGGGACAAAAAACCTTTAATGGTCGGAATTCTAAAGGGAGCATTTGTTTTCTTAAGCGATTTAATCCGTTACATCGACATCCCGGTCGAAATAGATTTTATAGCTGTTTCCAGCTATGGTGCCGATACGGCTTCCTCGGGGAGCGTGCAAATTCAAAAAGATCTTGACCAGAGCATTCAAGACAAAGATGTGCTCGTCGTTGAAGACATAGTTGATACCGGGTTAACCATTGATTACCTGCGCAGAAGTTTAAACAGCCGCTGCCCGAATTCGCTAAAAGTGATTACGCTTCTGGATAAACCCGATCGAAGAAAAGTTGATTACTTGCCTGATTACTGCGGCTTTAATATACCGGATCATTTTGTAGTCGGTTTTGGCCTCGACTTCAATGAAAACTACCGGGAGCTGCCCGATATCTGCATTCTTGACGAGTATAAGGCCTGAGGCCAGCCTGTTTGGGAGCGGCTTCCGATTTTATTGCTTCTCCCTATGCGGTGTGTTAAAATTGAATTTAGCCCTCAGGGGCTTTATTGGAAAGGGGGTTAGTTGTTGAGCCCATTGTTTAGACAAATTTTATTCTACCTGGTTATAATCCTGGTAGTTGTAATATTAATCAGCACTTTTAATACCGGCCCTGAGCCTGAAGAGATAACTTACAACGAGTTTATACAAAAAGTTCAAAGAGGCGAAGTAGATCATGTGGCTCTTTACGGGAATGAAGTGGAAGCGGTTCTTGATGACGGCACCGAAGTCCACACTATTCGTCCCGAGGACCATAACCTTACCACTATACTGTTGGATCATGACATAAGCACGGAAACTCATCAACCCCGCGAGCAGCAGTGGTGGCAGAGTGCCCTGATCTATTTTATTCCCTTTCTCCTCATAATTGGCATATTTTTCTTCTTTATGCAGCAGGCCCAGGGCGGGGGCAGCAAGGTTATGAATTTTGGCAAGAGCAAGGCACGCCTTCACGAAACGCCCAAAAAGACAGTTACATTTGATGAAGTGGCCGGGGCTGATGAAGAAAGAGCCGAGCTGTCTGAAATAGTAGATTTTTTGAAAGATCCCCGCAAATATATAGAAATTGGCGCCCGTATACCGAAAGGGGTTTTGCTGGTAGGCCCTCCCGGAACAGGCAAAACACTGCTTGGACGGGCCGTAGCCGGGGAAGCCGGTGTGCCGTTTTTTAGTATCAGCGGTTCAGACTTTGTCGAAATGTTTGTCGGTGTCGGCGCTTCCCGGGTGCGGGATATGTTTGAAAATGCCAAGAAAAACTCACCCTGCATTGTTTTTATGGATGAGCTGGATGCTGTCGGGCGCCAGCGAGGCGCAGGCCTCGGCGGAGGCCACGATGAAAGAGAGCAAACTCTCAACCAGCTCCTCGTGGAAATGGACGGCTTTGATGTTAACGAGGGAATCATCATCCTTGCCGCCACCAACCGCCCCGACATCCTGGACCCGGCCTTACTGCGTCCCGGCCGGTTTGATCGCCAGATCACGGTAAATGTTCCTGATGTTAAAGGCCGGGAGGAAATTTTGCAGGTGCATACTAAAAATAAACGCCTGGCCGAGGATGTGGACTTAAGGTCTGTTGCCCGCGGCACTCCCGGTTTTACCGGGGCCGATCTTGAAAATGTGGTAAACGAAGCGGCACTGCTTACCGCCAGGGCGTCGAAAAAACTGATCGGGATGAAAGAATTTGACGAGGCCGTAGAAAGAGTGGTGGCGGGAACGCAGAAGAAAAGCCGGGTAATCAGCGAATTTGAGAAAAAAATTGTCGCCTATCACGAGGCCGGCCATGCTCTTGTCGGTTACCTGCTTCCGTATACCGATCCGGTACACAAGGTGTCAATTATCCCGCGCGGACGGGCCGGCGGCTATACCCTGATGTTTCCGGAAGAAGACCGCTACTATATGACCCGCTCGGAACTGCTGGACCGGGTCAGCACGTTGCTCGGCGGCAGGGTGGCTGAAAAACTGGTACTTAACGATATCAGCACGGGAGCCCAGAATGACCTTGAGCGGGCCACCCAGATAGTGCGTCAGATGATCATGGAATACGGCATGAGTGACGCCCTTGGCCCGATAACCCTGGGCAAAAAGCATGATCAGGTATTCCTGGGCCGGGATCTGGCCAGGGATCGTGACTACAGCGAAGAAATAGCCAAGGCTATCGACCAGGAGATAAGAAAGACCATCGATAACTGTTACCAACAGGCCCAGGATATCCTGGAGCAGGAAAAAGAAAAGCTGGAAAAAATAGCCCGGACCCTGCTTGAAAAAGAGTCCCTCGATGCCTGGGAAATCCGGGAATTAATTGACGGCAACGGCCCGGTGAGAAAGAAGAAAAGAAAAGCGGCGGATTTGGCCGGCGAAGAAGGCGAAGATGAAAAAGCTTCAGGTAAAGATCCTGCTACCCAGTCCAAGAAGGATGAAACTGAAGCACAATCGGAAGCTGAAAAAGACGAGGCTGTTGTCCAATCAACCGAAGAGGAAAGCTCTGCCGAGAATCAATCTGAACGCAAGGCTTCTTTTAAACAGCAAACCAAAAGACAGCATAATCCAAAAGAAGGGCAGTAGGGAGCCGCAGCGGCTCCTTTTTTTACCCGGCTATTTCCGGGTTATACCGTCCAGAAAGGAAAAGGCATTATCACGAAACAAGCGCCTGTAGATATTTGGGGGCAAACCGAGCTCGTTAATCCGCTTTATACCGTTTTGGGGCGGTTCCAAAATGAAGGGATAGTCACTGCCGTAAATTATCCGATCCGGGTGGTCATATATCATCTTTTCAATTTCTCCGGCCGGGGGAAGGAAACCCCGGTTTTGAAAAACAAATGCCGTGTCAAGATACAGACCTTTATATTCCCCCAGAAGCGCACTGTAAGCGGAAAGATCATGCAGGCCGAGATGAGGAACAACCAGCTTAAGTTTAGGATAGCGGCGTAAAAGGCGAGCGACATAGGTTATCCCGAGGTGTTCCGGGACAGGCTGCGGGAAACTGCCGGCATGAATGATTACCCCTTTGTCCCGCTCGATTATGGCTTCGTAAAGAGGAAAGAGCCTTTCATCATCCGGCCGGCACTGCTGGACCAGGCAGTGCAGTTTCATTCCGGGGAACCGGTGGTAATCGAGGCATTCAACCGCGATGTCTTTGGGTTGATCATCCAGGGGGTGAACGGCCCCGAAAGGAACAATCCAGGGATGCCGGGAGCAAAAGTCCGCCAGCCAGCTGTTCAAAGAACGCGCCAGGCCCGGTTTGTGAGTATAGGCCAAAGAAAAGGCCTTTTCCACTCCCAGTGCTTTCAAATCCTTAAGAAGCAGTTCCGGGTTGCTCGAGAAGGGCAGCTGCCAGCGATAATGCTGATTAAAGAAGGCAAATACAGCCTTCATCATTTTTTCCGGAAAGATATGAATATGGCTGTCCCAAAGCGGTACGGGTAATTGTTTCATCTTACCTTAAATTATAGCATACCTCCGGGAGGTGCAAGTGACAGTGAGCGGGGGTTTAACTGATATTGATGGAATTAAAGTTGGCGTTGCGTCAAACTTCGAAGCGGCTACCGGAGTAAGCGTTGTCCTTGTGGAAAATGGGGCAAAGGCCTCGGTTGAGGTCCGCGGCTCGGCCCCCGGAACCAGGGAAACCGACCTGCTTCGCCCCGGCCGGCTGGTAGAGGAAATCCAGGCGGTGGTTTTGACCGGGGGCAGCGCTTTTGGTCTTGATGCCGCTTCCGGCGTGGTCAGGTACCTTGAAGAAATTAACTGCGGATTTCCGGTAGAGCGGCTCAAGGTGCCAATTGTCCCCGCTGCAGTTTTGTTTGACCTGTTTGTCGGCAGTGAGAGTGTCCGCCCCGATGCGGAAATGGGTTACCGGGCCGCCCTGGCGGCATCTTCCGAGTCCGTGCCCGAGGGTTCGGTCGGAGCGGGTACGGGGGCGGCGGTCGGTAAAATTCTGGGTATATCCCGGGCGGTAAAAGCCGGCCAGGGCTCGGCTTCTGTTCGCCGGGAAGAACTGGTTACGGCCGCACTGGTAGTGTGCAATGCCTTTGGTGATGTTTTTGACCGGCAGGGCAAACTGCTGGCGGGCCCGCGCAGCCTGGAGACGGGGCTGATGGAAAAAACCGCGGACCTGCTGCTCGGGAAAAATGCAGAGGGGTTTCCGGCAGGAAACACGACCCTTGCCGTGGTGGCTACCAATGCCGCGCTTGATAAAAACGCTCTGAAAAAAGTGTGCCAGCTGTCTCATGACGGTTTGGCCCGTTCAATATGGCCTGTGCACACCATGTGGGACGGAGATACCATATTTGCCCTTTCAAAGGGCGATCTGGCGGCAGATGTTAATTTGGTGGGCCTGATGGCTGCTGAAGCGGTTTGTGAAGCGGTCCGTAGAGCCGTATTAACCGCCGAATCCCGTGGAGGGCTCCCTTCTTTGCATGAGCTAAAAAACTTGTGAAATCTGGAACACTGTTGCAGGAATTGCCCCGGATGTGTTGAATATATGACTGTCTGCTTAAAAACAGGAGGTTAGTACTACAGCGCAATATCCGGGAATTAGCGGTGCCATGGGGAGGGTTGTGTGCCACGAGGCACACTTTAAGATAGAGTGGGCGAACTATACAGGAGATGGGGGTGGGCCCCCCGGAGCCGTCTTGCAGGAGAGGGCTTCAAACCACCTTAAGCT
>PUNU01000109.1 GCA_003551865.1 Syntrophomonadaceae bacterium | reverse complement strand
CTGGGCATTGCTGAAAGCAATACCCGCCATGGTAGCCGCTATTTGCTGCTGTCCCCGGGCAGCAAGGTCGTCACCTTTCTCTACACAGCGCGGTATGCTGCGGTTAAGCAGCCTTACGGCGTGAAGGGCCAGGGCATCGGCGACGGGCTGTCGTTCCAGGGAATGAATGGCTTCGACCGCGTGGGTGAAAGCATCCATACCGGTGCCGGCGGTCAGCTGCGGCGGCAGTCCGGCGGTCATGGTCGGGTCGAGTATGGCCCTGCCGGGGATTATAAAGTGATCGCCAAAAAGCTCTTTTGCATTGCGGTCCCAGTCTTTGATTACCGCTCCCCAGGTAACTTCACTGCCCGTGCCCGCGGTGGTCGGTACCGCAATATGCGGTGTTTGGGGTCTGGACAGCATCTGCACCCCGAAATAATCCTGAATCTGCCCGCCCTCTTTCATCACTATAGCCATTGCCTTGGCCGTATCGATCACGCTGCCGCCCCCGACGCTGACCAGGATATCCGCCCCTTTTTCCCGGGCAATATCCGCCGCTTCATTGACGATGTGAATTCCTGAATCCTGGGGACAGTTGTCGTAGATCCCGGCATAGCGGCTGCCCAGGGTTTTTTCTATCCGCTCGGCCAGCCCCGCTTTTCTAACACCTTGATCGGTGACAATAAATGCTTTTGCACAGCCAAGGCTGTCAACCGCCAAACCAATTTCTTTGATACAGTTTTCGCCGTATATAATCTTGGTTGGACTGTAGTGTTCGAAATTCAGTTCACGATCGTAGCTCAAGTCAAGTTCCCTCCAGTTTAAAAGCCAAAGGTTGCACGCAAATCATTAAACCATTTTTTAAATTCTGCCAACTCTTCCTCGCTCATTTCGATTGGAAAGCGGGTTTCAATTTCAGCCGAAAGGTCGGTCAAGCGGATCGATGCTTTTACATAGCGGACGATTTTGGGCAGGGATCCCTTTAGTTTAATCTTGCCCTGCATCATTGCCTTGGTCACATCGAGTTCTTTTTCCATAATTGCTTTCCAGCGTTCAGATTCACCGCCCAGTACAAAGTCGCCGTTTTCTCCCGCCTCCTTCGGCACCAGCCGCATTGAGCGGCAGTCTCCGTGCCAAAGGTCCATCATTATGTAGAGATCGTCGTCCAGGCCGGCTTCCGGGCTGGCAAAGGTTTTTAAGACTACCGTGCCCTCCCAGGTTTTGGCCGCCTCTTTATATTTTTCATCATCCTGGACTTTTTTTTCATAGGTGGCCACCCATTCCGGTGTGCCCATTACATATGGCTTTTCCGCTTTGGCCAGCCGGTCTTTAACCATCTCCTGGTAGGCTTTTTCCCACTCTTCCGTGCCGTAAGTATAGGACATCTTGACACTCCTTCCCGGTATTCTTTAAAAATGCATTATTAAGGCCCGCCTTGAAACGAGTTCCCCCCTTCCGTTGGATCGAGTACTGGCGTCATCATTATGAAAGCACAATGTTGACTTAATTATAACTTTTTTGGCAGTAATGCGAAAGTAGTTAATGCACTGAATTAAATATTTTATTTTTCTGATCTTTGTGTGGAAAAACATTGTGTTTTTTGACCGAACATTGTATATTAAAAACAATAGTAACTGCTCAGTTTATTGTCCTTGTTGAGTGAAAAGCGGTGCCATGGGGACGGTTCGAGCGTTCCTGAGCACAGCGAAGGCCGAAGGGAAAACGATGGAACCGTCCCCTATGGCATAGCGAGTTAGGCCTGAGTAGTTACAAATAATATAATGAAATTGGGCAAGCTTATTTATTTCAATGTTTCCAAATTAAATGGGGGTGTTTTAATGTCCGGTTTTTACGGCAGGTTGTTGAGGGTTAACTTGAGTGAGGGCTCAATTGTTGAAGAGACGGTGCCGGAAGAAATGTTTAAACAATTCCTTGGTGGAGCGGGGCTGGCCACAAAATATCTTTGGGATGAAGTCCCGCAAGGGGCGGATCCTCTGGGCCCGGAAAACCGCCTCATTTTCATGACCGGCAGTTTAACAGGGGTGATTGCACCCAGCACCGGCCGCTTCAGTGTGGTTGCCAAATCTCCACTGACCGGGATCTGGGGCCAGGCCAATTCCGGTGGACGCTGGGGTGTAGATTTTAAGAAATGCGGCTACGATGGTATTATTTTTGAAGGTGTTTCACCGGAGCCGGTCTACCTGGTAGTGGAAGACAACAAGGCCGAGCTTAAAAATGCCTCCCATTTGTGGGGGGAAGATGTGCCCGCCACGACTGCCCGGATCCGGGAAGAATTGGGCGGCAAGCATAATGTTGCCTGTATCGGCCCGTCTGGTGAAAACCTGGTCAAGTATGCGGCGATTATGAATGATTTAGGCCGCGCTGCCGGCCGCTGTGGATTGGGAGCAGTAATGGGTTCGAAGAACTTAAAAGCTATCGCGGCGAAGGGCACCCTGGATGTGGCGATTAAGGAGCCGGATCAGTTCAAGGAGCATTCCAAAAAATTATATGAACTAATGGACGAGGCGCTTTTAAAGATAACTCTGCAGGCCTTTGGCACCAACGCAGTTTTAGACCTGGTCAACGTGAGGGGCGGTTTCCCGACCCGCAACTGGCAGACCGGGCTTTTTGAACAGTCCGATGATATTAACGGCCCCGCCCTTTCCGACAATATCCTGGTAAAGAACGTGACCTGCTTTGCCTGCCCTGTAGAATGCGGACGCGGCACGGAGATCAGGGAAGGCAAGCATGCCGGGCGTAGTGGTGAAGGGCCGGAGTATGAAACTGTAGGAACATTTGGCGGCATGTGTTTTGTCAGCGACCTGGAGGCAATTACCGCGGCCGGTTACCTGTGCAATGATTACGGGCTTGACACTATTTCGGCCGGCAGCACAATTGCTTTTGCCATGGAGTGCTATGAAAAAGGTATTTTGACCGACGAACATACCGGTGGTATAGCTCTTAATTTTGGTGATCCCGATGTGATTGTCGATTTGGTGCCTTTAATAGCCCGCCGCGAAGGGATCGGTGATCTTCTGGCCGAGGGCACTATGCGCATGGCGGAAAAATTAGGGCAGGGCAGTGAGCACTTTGCCATGCATGTCAAGGGCCTTGAACTGCCGGCTTACGACAGCAGGGCGGTGCAGATGACCGGACTGACCTATGCTACGTCCAACCGCGGCGGCGATCATATAACCGCCTATGTCCAGGGGCCGACTCTTGTCGACGTGCCCTTTCTTGTCGTCGAGGACAGTGAAATAAAAGATTCCTTTGTAGCCGATCCGGATGAAGTAAAAGTGGCCCGGGATCTCGAAGAAATGCTGACCACTTTCGACTGTGTTGGGGGCTGTAAGTTTATGGGCCTTTGCTTAAGCGCCGAAGACTGGGTCAAACTGGTTAACCTGGTAACAGGCTGGAATATCAGCGTCGAGGAATATAAAAAGGCCGGGGAAAGAGTTTACAACCTGGCCCGTGCTTTCAGCAACCGTGAAGGTTTGACCGCCGATGGGGACACCCTGCCGGGGCGTCTCCTTAATGAGCCCCTGCCCGAGGGGCCGGCGGCCGGGCACGTCAATGAACTGCCTCTTTTGCTGGAGGCCTATTACCGCCTGAGAGGTTGGGATCCGGAGAGCGGCAAACCAATGCCGGAAAAACTAAATGAGCTGGGGCTTAAAGAAGTTGTTCCGGTAGTATGGGAACAGGTAAAGGAGGGCTGAGCAGTGACCAACCTGGAAGAAAAAAGACCCTGGCTGAAAAGCTACCGCCTGGGGCCTTATAAACTGGACCAAAGCCTGGAGCCATACCCGGAAGTGCCCCTGTTCTCCATACTGGATCATACGGCGGAGCAATATCCCCGGGCTACGGCAATTGACTATTTTGGCCTGCGCATCAGCTACAAGGAACTGAAGGAGTTTGCCGACAGCCTGGCCTGTGGCCTGGCCGATCTTGGGGTCAAAAAAGGCGATAAAGTGGCGACCATACTGCCGTCTTCTCCGCAGTACCTGATAGCCAACTTTGCCATCCTTAAGACCGGTGCCGTTCATGTGCCCTGCAGTATTCTGCATAAAGAAGGGGAGCTGGAGTATGAGATCGGCGAGTCTGGAGCCGGCACGGTAATTTGCATCGAAGAGCGGCTGGAGAGAATAGAAAATATCAAGCCGAATACGAAGCTAAAAAATGTTATTCTTACCTCTCTTTTCGATTACACACCGAACGAACCTGAAAGCCTGGAAAATCCGGCGGGGACATACAGTTTTAAAGAGCTTGTCAGTTCATATGAGCCCGTTTCCCCGGAGGTTGAGATCGATCCGCGCAGTGACCTTGCCTGCCTCGCTTTTACCGGCGGTTCCACCGGTGTGCCCAAGGGGGTAATGCTTACCCACTACAACCGCTATGCCAATACCATGCAGGCGATGCCCTGGGTCATGAAAAAGCTGGAAAAATCGATCCGGGGCAAAGCTTCTGTCTGCATTGCCGTGCCTTTGTTCCATTCTTACGGGGAATCCTGCGCCTTGTTTGGAGTTTACTGGGGCCTGCGTATGATCCTGATCCAGGATCCGCGTGATACGGACTATATTGCCAGGGTGCTGACCGAAAACCGGCCCTTCATGGCTGCAGTGGTGCCGACACAGCTGATAAAACTGCAGGAGAAGGACCTGCCCCGAATGCCGATCCAGATCCTTTCCGGGGCTTCTCATCTTCCGCCGCAGGTGCGTGAAGGTATATCGGAAAAGATCAAGATGCCGGTTTCTGAAGGTTACGGTTTAACCGAAACCAGCGCGGCTACCCACCTTGATTTAACCGGTTTTACCAAGATAACCGGCTTTTCGGCCGGCCAGAAGTACAGCATCGGCCTGCCGGTGCCGGATACCGATGTCAAACTGATCGATGAAGAGACCGGCGAGGAGGCCGCGCCCGGCGAACCGGGCCACATGTATATCAAGGGGCCGCAGGTGATGAAAGGTTACTGGCCCGAAGAAGGAAGCGGTTTGGTTGAAGGCTGGCTGCCTACCGGTGATATCGCCCGTATGGACGAAGATGGCTATTTTTACCTGGTCGACCGCATCAAAGATATGGCCAATGTTTCCGGATATAAAGTTTACACCAGCACTATCGATGACGTCCTTTACCAGCATGAAGCCGTTTCCATAGCCGCTGTTATTGGCATTCCGGATCCCGAGCGGGAAGGAAGCGAAAGGATCAAGGCCTTTGTCGTGCTCAGGGATGAGTACCACGGTAAAGTAACGCCCGAAGAATTGATCGAATTCTGCCGGGAAAGGTGCGCTCCCTATGCCGTCCCGCGCCAGGTAGAATTCCGCGACAGCCTTCCTTATACAGTTACCGAGAAAATCTTTAAACGGCAGCTGCGCGAAGAAGAACTCAATAAACTATAAGTATAAATGTGCCAGATCCCCCGTCTTCAGTCACGCAGGGTGCCTTTTGGGGGTATTTTTTGAAAGTTACAGTCAGACCTTACCTGTTTTTACGTGAAATGCTTGGGTTTAAAGAGCGGGTGATCGATATGCCTGAGGGGGCAAAGGTAGTAGATTTAATCCGGCTTCTACACAGAGATTATGAACTGGCCGACCGGGTTGATACCGGCGGGGGCAAACTGACCCTGTTCGAAGGAGATAATCCGGTAGGGCTGTTAATTTTGCTTGACGGATGCAGTATTAAACAGCTGGAAGGGAAAGAGACGCTGTTGAAAGATGGGGCGGTTGTAGCCCTGTTTCCACCGGCCGCGGGAGGGTAGGCCGGTTTTTTTTATCCGGCCCCCGGTTAATAAAACCGGATCTGTTTTTACATGTTTCGTCTCAGCGTTTTAAACTCTGCTGTTTCAGCTCAATAATATATGGATTTGGAAACTAAAAGGCTGCTGAAAATGTCTAATATATATCCGGGAATATAAATCCGGGGTAGTGACGGCTGTGCTATAATAATAAAAAGACCATTTTCTTGCAAAGCCGGTAAGGTTCGGATAATAAAGGTCTGATTACCCTGATGGCCGATGCAGGATGAAGATTGCTTTGGGCGTTTGAGTATGCTTGCTGCGGGAGGATTTGTCAGGTGGCGGAAAAGAAAACACCCATAAACTACAGATCAGGAAAGCCGCTTTCCAAAAAGAACAAGCCGCCCTGCCGTTTTGGCGTTGTAGTGAAGGTTTTATTCATTGTCCTGCTTATATTGTTCGTCATAACGGGAGGAGCGGCGGCGGCTGTTGTTTTTAATTATGTAAGTGAAACCCCGCCCCTGGATCCCTCGCGCCTGGCCACGGTGGAGACTTCCTATATTTACGACAGTGACGGTGAGCAGCTCGCCGCCCTGCACCAGGAACAAAACCGTATCGTAGTCGGTTTGGAGGAGGTGCCGGAGCACGTCAGGCAGGCTTTTATCGCCATAGAAGATGAAAGGTTCTATAAGCATTTTGGCTTCGATATTTCCGGCAGTTTACGTGCTGCCTATGCCAACTTCCAGGCCGGTAAAATTGTCCAGGGCGGCAGCACCATAACCCAGCAGTTAGCCCAAAATGCTTTTTTGAGCCCGGAAATTACATACAGGCGTAAAGTTCAGGAAATCTGGCTGGCCATTCAGCTCGAGCGTAGATACGGCAAAGAAGAGATCCTGGAAATGTACTTGAACCGTGTTTATTTCGGGAACAGTGCTTACGGGGTAGAAGCCGCCGCCCAGACATATTTCGATAAGAGTGTGGGGGAATTGACCCCGGCTGAAGGGGCGATGCTGGCCGGTGCGGTGCATTCCCCCAATCGTTATAACCCCCACGACAGCGAAACAGAGGCCGAAGCCCGCATGCGTGCAGTGTTATCCAACATGAAGCGGCTTGATTTTTTATCGGAAGCTGAGTACCGTGAAGCCCTCGCACAGGAATTCGAATACGCTGAACCACGCTCACCCGACTATCCCCACCCGCATTTTATAGATTATGTTATTCACTATGAACTGATCGATATTTTGTCGGACATCCCTTCAATCGGATCCCGGGAAGAAGCCTATAAGGCTATATATACCGGGGGCTTACGCGTTCATACGACCATGGAGCCCCGGATGCAGAGCCACGTAGAAGGCATTTTGGCCCGGAGCGACCTTTATCCAACAACTTTCTATGTTGATTTACCGCGGTTAAAAGAAGCTATTACAGACATGTCCGCCGGAGTTGATCTGAGCTGGTCACAGATGGAGGAATTCCTTGATGAAGAAGGCGGTATCGCCCAGCCCCAGGCGGCGATTGTCCTTGCCGATCCCACCACCGGTCGGATAAAAGCTCTGGGAGGCGGCCGTGATTACCACAAGAAGAAAGACGAAATGCTGCGTTTTGCCTCTTTGCGCTCACCCGGCTCGGCGATAAAACCGGTTATTACTTATGCGCCCGCCTTTGAAGAGGGAGTGCTGGCCGGTGCCGGCACCCCCCTGGATGACTCTCCGTATTCCGGCCCGCAGGGATGGAGGCCTCAGAATTTCGACCTGCGGTTTAGAGGGATGATCTCGGCCAGGGAAGCGCTCTATTATTCTTACAATATCCCCGCGGTGCGGGCATTTGAAAAACTGGGTCCACGTGTCGGGGTGGAATATGCCAGGGAAATGGGAATAACCACCTTTACTTCCGACGAAATAGACAACTTAAGCCTGACCTTAGGCGGTTTTACCCACGGTGTAAGTGCTGTTGATATGGCCCAGGCTTACGGTGTTTTGGCCAATGAAGGAGTGCGGGTGGACCTTCATACCGTGGAGCGGATTGAGGATCGTCACGGTGCTGTGCTCTTTGAGCAGGAAGTTAACCCCAGGCAGATTTTAAGTCCCCAGACCACTTTTATTGTCAACGATATCCTGCAGGATTTTGTCCGCAAATATCTCGGCCGCTCCCTGCAGATCGATCGCCCCGTCGCCGCTAAAACCGGTACCTCTCAAAACTGGAAAGATGTTTACCTGGTAGCTTACACTCCGAACCTGATAGCTTCGTTCTGGATGGGTTACGACGAACCGAAAATAGGCGGCATCCAGCAGGGCTGGCGCTATTCAACTTCCTTTTTGCGTGAAGTTTTTCTGGAAGCTTTTAAGGATCTTGAAATAAGGGATTTTCCACGGCCCGGTGGGATAATAAGGATGGAAGTATGTTCCGAATCAGGCCTGCGGCCGACCGAAGCCTGCAGGGCCGCCGGGACGATAAACAGTGATTACTTTATTGAAGCGCACATTCCGAGGAGAAGCTGTCACCTCCACGAGATTATAGAAGAGCCGGAAGAAGAGCCGGAAGAAGAAACGGAAGAAGAAACTGAAGGACCCGAGGAGCCGGAAAACGGAATTCCCGATCCCAACGGTGATCTCCCTGATAATGGAGATGATCCAAATGATCAACCTGGAGAGGGTGAAGAACCCCAGGAGCCGCCGGAAGAAAACGGTGGTTCGGACGAACCCCCGGAAGAAGAAAATGACACCGGCAGTGGAGGCGGCCAGGGAGACGGGGGCGATGACAATTCTTCCCCGATCTGGTGGAATGATTTTAACAACGATCGCCGTTCCAATAACAACGACGGGTATTTTTAACGATTAAAGAAGAGGGTTACGGCAACATTTATTACTGGGATAAAGTCGAATCTCCGTAAGGTTGTTTTAAAAATGAAATCGCCATGTTAAAGGGAAGCACGGAGCATTTTTCGTGCTTCCCTATTTAAGGTCTTTTCTGTGTACCCGGGATCCCGGTGACTGTAACAATAATACTCCTTTTTCTGCGGGGTCCGTCAAACTCGCAGAAAAATATGTTTTGCCAGGTGGAAAGCCCGGGTTGTCCGCCGATAACAGGCAAAGTTTCACCCGGCCCGACCAGTCCCGATTTCAGGTGGGCATCGGCATTGCCGTCCTGGCGGTCATGTTCCCATCCCCCTATCGGTATAAGCCGGGCCAGAAAAGCGACTACGTCATTTTGCACGCTCTCGTCCCAGCCTTCCTGGATCATGATTGCCGCTGTGGCACCCCGGGCGTAAACATTTGCCGTACCCGTTTCTATGCCGCTGTCACCAACCGCTTTTCTAACCCGGTCGGTAATGTCATACAGCGCTTCCCGGGTTTCTGTACTGATTGTGATTTCGATTTGCTTGCAGTCCATAGGCTCGCTCCGCTTTTAAATGGTTTCGCCGACCGCGGTCAAATATACGGCGGTCTCATTTACGCCGTCAAGGCCGATTGTGGCATTAACCTGGTCGTCTCTAAAAGCACCTACCTGGCAGGTCCCGAGTCCGCAGGAGACAGCTGCCAGGGCAGCATTCTGGGCAATGTGCCCGGCTTCGAGATAAATATAACGCCAGGCCCTCTCACCGTATTTCATTCTGCAGCGTTCGACAACCGCGCTCGATACCAGGACGAAAGAAGCCATATTAAACATCTGCTGGCCGAGGGCGGCCCGGGCCAGCCGGCTGCCGTAGTCTCCTTCTTTTATTAAAACCAGGGCATGCTCCGGGGGCAGGTAATGATAAATGCCGGGTTTGAAGTTTTCTACGCGGTCAATGACAGCGTATGTTTCAACTGGGAAAAGCGCACCGGCCGAAGGAGCGGTTCGCAGCCGGTGATAACCGGTGGTAAAAGTAACTCCCTGGGAAGCCCAGAGGATCTGTGAAAGTTTGTCCCCGGAGACATAGGTATTTTTGTAATCGCGCTCTGAGCGCCTCTGCTCCAACGCGGCGTAAAGGGGCAGGCCGCCTTTTGTATCGGGCCTGGCCAGTTCAATTTTTTTCAGGCCGTAACCCATAAGTGACCCTCCTCTCTTTTATAATTTTAGTTTAATTGTTGTCTGTGGTCAACGCGGCCCCGGTTGTAATAAGCAGTTGCGCGCGTTTCATCACTTTTTATGCTTAAGCCGGCGGATATCCGTTTGGCGGGGAGAGCAGGATTCAGCGGCCTGTAAATTGAATTTATTTATGCAGTGGAACTGCTCTAACCGGCTGCGGCCGCGGTCCCGGGTTGGATATTCGGATATCCTGATCCGGGATAGACTAATTATTAAGAGGTTGAAAACGTGGGCTATAAAATAGTGGTGATCGGAGCGGGCCCGGGTGGGACGGTTTTAGCCCGGGAACTGGCCTTACAGGGATTGGACGTCTCCATTTTTGAAAAAGGAAGATTCGATCAACTGGGCCATGACTGGTCGGACGCGGTGGAGCGGTCCGCCCTGGAAGCGGCGGGCCTGGAAATGCCTACCCTGGAAGGACTGCAGTGGCGGGGAGAACCGGTAAAAGATTTCCCAGGTGATCAAGGGGTCTTTGAAAAGCATGCCGTTCCCCGTTTGCAAATGTTCTCGCCCGGCCTGCAAAGCTGCAAAGAAGTCGAGTTTAAGATGATCACAACCGATCGCCGGCGCCTGGGTAAAATGCTTGTGGAGCAGGCCGCCTCTACCGGAGCCAGGGTCTATTACCGTCATGAAGGGGAAGGTCTGCTCTTCCGGGAAACCGGGAAAAAAGGTCCGGCAGGTGCGGAAGTGCTGGGAGCGGTTATTCGCGACCTGGACAGCGGAGTAAAAAAAGAAGTTGAAGCGGATCTTGTCGTCGAATCATGCGGGTTCAGCCCTCTCTTGCGCAAAAGCCTGCCGGCTTATACCGGTTTGGCCGGGGGTTTTAACGACCGGGATTTTGCCCTGGTGCACCGCGAAGTAAGGCGCTTTGATCCGGAAGATCCGGCAAACCCCGCTGTTCCCGATCACTACCGCTACGGGTTTAACCGGGGTTACCAGTGGTCCCATATCCATAATGAAGAAAGAATCGATGTGGGGGCGGGGGTGAGGTATGATCCGGACGGCCCGGATCCAAGAAATATTATCGAGGAATTTATCGCCCGGCATCCGGCGATTAAACCCGAGCGGTTAAGGGGCGGCCGGAGCCTGTGCATCGTCGGCCCGCCGCTGGATAATTTCGTATGCCCCGGTTTCCTGGTTATCGGTGATGCCGCTTCGACCTCGGTGCCCACCACCGGATGCGGCGTCGGTTCTTCCATTTTAATAGCTCTTTGGGCGGCGGAAGTGATCGCCGGTGCGGCCCGGGAAAACAGGAACGATTTGGATAAGCTCTGGGAGATCAATAAAAAGTTTTACCGGGAAAGCGAAAGGGGGCCGGCTTTCCAGGCTCTTGCTTCACTGCGTATGATGCTGCAGGAGCTCAGCCATGAAGAAATTGATTATCTTTTTACCGCCGATTTGCTCGATGCCTCCACCCTGCAGGATGCGGTAAATGGTATCTTCAGGCCCCCTGCTGCTGGCAAAAAATTTAGATCCTTTTTAAGCGGGGTCGCCAGGCCCCGGGTATTGCTGAGTTTGAGCCGTGCTCTTGCAGGGGCGGAGCGCATATATGATCATTATCAAAACTATCCTGCAGTTTGGCATGCAGACGAGTTTGCAAAGTGGCAGACGGAGGCAAATAAACTTACCGGGAGATGATCAAGTGAAGGGTGATTACGGTATTCTGGAAACATTGAAGATAACCGTGCTCATGGAAGACTGTGCCGGTTTTGATACCGGACTGCTGTCTCAGCACGGTATCTCCATGCTGCTGGAAGCGAATGCTCGGAGAAACAGGAAAAAGGTCCTGTTTGACAGCGGGCAATCTGCATCGACGCTTTTGCATAACATGCGTCTGCTCGGTATAAGGCCTGCCGATCTGGATATGATTGTCCTTTCCCACTGTCATTACGATCACACCGGCGGCCTGGCCGGAATTCTCAGGGAAGGCGGGTTTGCCCGGATTCCCGTGATTGCTCACCCGGCGGTGTTTCGGCCCAATTTCAGTGTCAGGCCGGTTTTTCGTTCGGTAGGCATGGGCCCTGAAAACAGCCGTGAGGCAGTTGAAAGAGCCGGCGGTGAAATGATCCTGGCTGCCGAGCCCCTGCCCCTTTTGCCCGGGACCCTGACTTCCGGTGAAATTAGCGAAAGGGTCGATTACGAAAAAACCCCGACCCTTTCACTGCTTACCATAGAAGGGGGCAAAACCAGGCCGGACCCGATGATCGATGACCTTTCCCTCTATTTTATACTCCCGGACGGCCTGGTGATTGTTACCGGGTGCGCCCACGCCGGAATTGTCAGCATAATCGAGAAAGCAGTTAAGCTTACCGGGGTTGACCGAATCGCTGCGGTTATCGGCGGCTTTCACCTGGTTGATGCTGAAGAAAAAAGGATCGATAATACGGTGGAAACATTGGCAAATATGCAAGACGCCTTAATATACACCGGGCACTGTACCGGATTAAAAGCGGAGGCAAGACTGCTCAATCGGCTTGACAAACGTTTTCGAAAGCTTTGCAGCGGTTTAAAAATAGAATTACCGGTGTCTAAAAGTTTATAGCACCTGCCGGTGTCCGGCAGAATCCGGCCGCAGGGTTTCGAAGCCGGCCGGCTCCGGAATACCGCTCGAAAGGAAGGATGTTTGGTCGATGACGGCAGGAAAATTTTTTGCCACCGTTTTTGTGTGGTTTAAACAGCTTGTCCTGATCCTTTTGGCCACACTTTTGATCAGCGTTTTGATAATCCAAACCTACGATATTAACGACGTTTCCATGGAACCGACTTTTGATCCCCGGGGGAACCGGGTCCTGGTTTTTCTTACCCCGTACCTGTTCAACGGGGAACCAAATCACGGTGATATTGTCATTATAGACAGCAGGGTGGATCAGGATAGGACCATGTGGGACAGGTTTATCGAAAGTCCGCTGGTTTCACTGGCTCTGCGGGAAAGAAGCGAGCATCTTTGGATTAAGCGGGTTGTCGGCCTGCCCGGGGACCGGCTTGAATTTCATGAAGGACGAGTTTACAGGAATGGCCGGGAGCTGGAGGAAGACTATGTTATGGAAAAAATGCGGGAAGAACCTGATCCGGTGGAAGTGCCGGAAGGGCACGTGTTTGTGATGGGGGACAACCGCAACCGCAGTGCCGACAGCAGGCAGGTAGGCCCAATTCCAACCGGCAATATCCAGGGCAGGGTTGTCCTGCGGTTCTTCCCCTTTGATAAGGTTAGCACTTTTTAAGGTTGTTAATCCGGCAGTGAAGGCAGGTATATAAATGATTGCTCAAAAGAACAGGAAGGGACTTTCGTTTGCGGCAAAACTGTTTATATTTTTACTGGTATTTGTCCTTGCAGCAGGTGCTTTTTTTGCCTATCTCCCCGGCCTGCTTTTTGTTACCGGAGCCGAGCTCGCCGGTCCTCCTGCGGCGGGGTTTTCAGAGGAGTTTACAGCCGGCTTGATCGACCGCGCTGTCGGACAAAACATTAATATTGTTCTCCTGGGCTTCGATCGCTCCGAGGCGCGTGATAAGCGTTACAGCATATATCGTCCCGACACGATTATGGTGGCTTCTATCAATTTTAGGAAGGCGGAAGTTTCCCTGCTCAGCATTCCCCGGGATTCATATGTGCAGATACACGGCACAGGTATTTATGACAAGATTAACCATTCCTACATGTACGGGTACAACCGGACCGGAGAAGGTGAAGATCCCCACAGAAGCGGCCTCAAGACTACCATAATGACAATTCGTGATTTTTTAGGCGGCCTGCCGATTCACGACTATATTATAGTTGATATGGACGGGACGGAAGCGATAATCGACAGCATTGGCGGAATTTACTACGAGGTTGAGGGCGAAGTACGGTGCAGCTGTGCAAAGGGTGGGCTTCTGGTTGAGGAGGGCTATCAACTGCTGGACGGAGAAAAATTTATGCATTACGTGCGCAACCGCGCCGGCCACCAGGGCGGTGAAACCGGGCGTATTAAAAGACAGCAGCAAATAATGATCGCCCTTTTAGACCAGCTAAAAAGCCCGGCCGGGGTAACCAGGATTCCCGCGTTATACCGGGCATTGAACGACAATGTCAGAACAGAATTGAACCTCCTCCGCCTTGGCGCGCTGGGTATCGCTGCCCTGCGGGTCGATCTCTCAGAAATCGACACTTATGTTTTCAGCGGCCGGGGTCAGCTATCCTACCAAAATGGTCAGAACATTTGGTACCTGGTCATAGATGAGGCGGAAAGGGTGAACATAATCAGGGAAGTTTTCGGCGTAGACCTGGCTAAGCGGCCCCAGCAGAGCCTGCCCGGTCCGGTTACCCCGGAGCCGGAAGAGCTTCAACCTGAGCCGGAGCCTGAGCCCACTCCTGAGCCGGAACCAGATCCAGATCCAGAGCCGGAGCCTGAACCCGAACCCGATACGGACCCTGAGCCCGACCCCGAAACCGAGATAGAACCCGAAGATGAAAACGCCCAGGATGATGACCCTGAGCCGGACGACGGCACTTGATCCCTTGATCCGGCACCCTGTCAGCTGAGAGGTGAGAGGGTGGAAGTGAGAAATTCTTGCATATGAAGGTGGATCTGTACCATCAGGTTTTCTTGTTTGCTGTAAAATTACCTCTTAGCATTCCCGGCACTTAGCCGGTAATGCTTAAGTTAAACGGTCCAATCCAGGTAAAGCTGTATTTATTTCATAAAAAATTTTAGGTAGTGTAAACTTTAAGTAGGTTTTAGGTAGGTAATAAGGGGTTGGGAATAGAAAGAGACCTCTTACGGTGTTACAGCCGAACTCCCCGAAAGGAGCAGAGGTCTCTATGTTTAAGATT
>PUNU01000089.1 GCA_003551865.1 Syntrophomonadaceae bacterium | reverse complement strand
CGTTCCCGGAACTCTGGAAGTCAACGTAGCCGGGAAGCTTTTTTTGCAGTCTCATCAAGTCATCCTTGATGAGGTCGGAAGGTATGTAGTTTACTGCATTGAGCAACATTTTAACAAAATAGCAATGCTTTTGATTCAGCTGATAATATGTCCAGCGGCCCTTTTTGCTGCCCTCTACCAGGCCTGCCTCCTGCAGCACCTTCAGGTGCCTGGAAACTTTGCACTGGTTTTCCTGCAGGCTCTCAACCAGGTCACTTACGCAGACTTCACTGGCCTTATGAAGGAGAGCCAAAATACGGATGCGCGTTTTTTCTGACAGGCCCTTAATAGCTTTTAGCTGTTCATCCATAAGCCTCACCCTTTGGGACATATTCGCTTTTGTGCATATATTATAAGCTAAATAAGGGGGTTTTGTCAAATCTAACCCAATATATGGCATTTGTTTCATCTCCGGCCTGCCGTGGCCGGGATGCGTCATAGGGAGGTATTTGCCGGGTAAACTGACCTGCGGCTTTGATTATGATAAAATGATACACAATCGCTTTTTGTATTTATATAATTTTATGCGGAAAGGTGTTTGATCAAATGGGTATTGACGGCTTTTTAGCAGGGAAAAAAATCTTGATTATGGGCGTAGCCAACAAACGCAGCATTGCCTGGGCAATCGCAAAAATCTTATCTGCCGCCGGCGCAGAGCTGGCTTTTTCCTACCAGGATGAAAGGTTCGAGAACAAGGTAGCCAGGCTGGTTGAAAATGAAATACCGGGTTCTCTGTTACTTCCTTGTGATGTTGCTAAAGATGAAAATATCGATAGCCTGGCCGAAGCTTTGCAAGAAAAGTGGGGCCGGCTGGACGGCCTGGTGCACAGCCTTGCTTATGCCAAAACAGAAGAGTTGGACGGGAAGTATGTTTCCACTTCAAGGGATGGATTTCAGTTGGCCCATGATATCAGTGCTTACTCGCTGACTGCCGTGGCTCAACGGCTTTACCCGTTGATGAGCGAAGGGAGCAGTATTATTACCCTGACCTTCCAGGGTTCGCAGCGGGTGGTTCACAACTATAATGTGATGGGTGTGGCCAAAGCAGCGCTGGAAGCAAGTGTCCGCTACCTTGCAGCCGATCTTGGCCCCATGGGGATCAGGGTAAACGCTATTTCAGCGGGACCGATCCGCACTGTTTCAGCCAAGGGGGTAAAAGGGTTTAACCGGCTTGTAGAAGGAGTGGCGGAGAAAACACCACTGCGCCGCCTGGCTGATGCGGAAGGTGTAGCCGGTGCGGCCCTTTTCCTTGCCAGCAACCTTTCAAGTGCGGTTACAGGGACCGTTATCTACACCGACTGCGGGTACCACATCATGGGAGTCTGATGATCTTATTTATAAGGTAAAATTTTTTTATCCCAAAGCGAAGCTTGATGGCTGGTGGACCTGCCCACAAGGGTTAAACCTTCAAAGTTCTAAGGCTAAAAGAAGATTATTTGCAAATATGCGCAGTTAGATTTATAATGATAATAGTTAACTAGTTAACCAAAATAGGTGTGATAAATATGGCTGCTTTTGATATAAAAGACATATGGTACTTTGCAAATAATATTATCAGATCCTCACGGCAGCTAATAAATGTAAAGTTAAACCCATTGGATCTTAGCAGTGCGGAGGGGAACATCCTGCTCCATCTTTTTACCCAGGATCACGAGGTAAAGCAGGAAGATGTTGTTGGTTTGCTTGATATAAGTAAACCTGCCGTGTCCAGGGCCATGAAGTCATTGGAAAGGAAGGGCTACATAAAAAAACATAGAGACTTCAACGACCGGCGTGCCAGCAAAATTCTGCTGACCGATAAAGCCCTTGAGATCAAACCTGATATAGAGCATATATACAATGAGGTTTATTCAATTGCGGCTCGGGGAGTTTCCGATGAAGAGATTGCGTTTTTTGTCAACCTGTTTGCCCGGGTCTCAGATAATTTCTCCCGGTTGAGATCCACCGGGAAAACCGGGGGAGGCGGTAATGATGCATAACGATGTTGTTGGAGCAGTAATCTTGCTCGCTTATTAACTGGTTTTTGCAGCATTACTGCCGACCCTGTTAAAAGTGCGGCTTGGCGTAGGGAAAGAACTGGTTCGAAAAACCCAGCACGTAGTTTATACCCTGTCTATATTTTTACTGCTGGAGATGTTCAGTACCTGGTATATAGCAATTGCTTCCGCTTTTACCCTGGTATTATTGGGATATCCGTTCCTGCTATTGTTGGAAAAAACTGCATGGTACCGCAGAACATTCGTTGATAGAAGGGCAAAAGGAGGCGAACTGAGAAAACAGCTTGTCTACGTCCAATTGTCTTTTGCTGTGTTGATCTCTATATTTTGGGGACTGCTGGGTTTTGATTGGCGTTATGTCACAGCAGTGGCAATAATGGCCTGGGGTTTTGGTGATGCTGCAGCCGCTTTAATTGGAAAGGCTTTCGGACGGCGTAAGGTTCTTCATTACCTGATCGACGTGGGAAAAACCTATGAAGGAACGGCGGCTATGATTGTCTTTGCTGGAATTGCTGCGTTTTTTACCCTTTACACTTACGGGGGCCAACCATGGCATACAAGCCTTATTATATCGATTATTGTTGCCCCGGTATGCGGAGTAATTGAGCTGTTTTCCAGGCGGGGTAAAGACACCTTTACAGTTCCGATTTCGGCGGCGTTTGTCATTACGCCTCTTCTTTATTTATTCTATTTTTTAGGGTGGTAACGTGAGCAATTTTTCTGAAGAACAGTCTGCCAGGCGGGAAAAAACCTTGCTTGCCGCTCTTCTTTTAAGCATGTGGGGGCCTTTGGCCACCGGAATTGCCGTAATTCTGAGCAGTTCAACAACACAGCTGGCTGATTTTATTCGCCGTTCGGTGGAGCTAATGGCCCTTGCTGTTTCCTGGTGGGTTTTTCGCTACCTGGCCCGTAATAAAAAGGTTGATCATGAGCAAACGGCCAGGATGGAAAAAACAGCAGGGATCAGCGTTTCTATAGCTTTATGTTGTTCCGGCATTGTTATGCTGGTGTTGGCTCTCTCGCGGGTTTCTACTTTCCAGCCCGGGGGAAATGTCTACCCCGGACTTGCCATCGCCGTAATGGGATTGGTTGTTAATACCTGGTTTTGGCAGCGCTATTCACGGTTGAACCGGGAGAAGTACAGCTCCGTCATCAATGCCCAAGGCCACCTTTACCGGGCCAAAGCTCTTGTAGATTTATGTGTGATCACTGCCCTTAGCGCCGTAGCAATTGCACCTGCCCATCCTGCGACTTCTTACATCGATGTTCTGG
>PUNU01000052.1 GCA_003551865.1 Syntrophomonadaceae bacterium | reverse complement strand
TGGCGGACCACCCTGTCAGGCATTCAGTGTATTTGGAAAGCGGCGAGGCCGCGAAGACGACCGCGGGATGCTGGTCTATGAATACCTTCGGCTGCTGGCTCGCCTGGAGCCCGAGAATTTTGTGTTTGAAAACGTTTCCGGGTTGTTGAGCGTGGAGGGCGGGGCGGTTTTTCGGGATTTATGTGAGAAACTAGAAGAGCCTAAAAAGGGCCTTCGCTATACCCTTTCCGTGTTGCGAATGGACGCTGCCAACTACGGTGTGCCCCAATACCGCGACCGTGTGTTCATCATTGGAAGCCGGGGTGGCAAGAAAGTCCCGCCTCCCGATTTCATCACTGGCCGTGCCGAAACCTCCGCGCTATTCCCGTTGAAGCGTTTCCGAACCGTGCGCGACGCGCTTCGAGGCTTGCCCCCGATTCGATCTGCATACCCACCAAATCACACTGGCCGCTCTCACAGCGACCGTATCATAACCCGTTATGCGGACATGAAGCCTGGCCAAAGAGATCATTTCACAAGAATAAACAAGCTCGATCTCGACAGGCCGAGCTTCACGATAATTGTCGGTTCCGACAAGGGCGGCGGCAAAGGCCATGTCCATCCGGTCGAGCCGCGCGAGGTCACGCCGCGTGAAAGCGCGCGCATCCAGACTTTCCCCGATTGGTGGGCTTTCTCTGGTTCGGTCCGCCATCCGATTCGGCAAGTGGGGAATGCTGTTCCGCCGCTTCTAGCAGCTGCCTTGGGCAACGCCTTGCGTGTGGCGCTGTTTGATCGCCCACCGGTGCCACTCACAACCATCCTTGAGCGCCTCGACCAAACGCATCTTTTCGCAGAAGACGATGTCTAGATATCCGAAATGGAAAAGGCTAGACGGTGGGGCAGAGGGAAAATGGGCCGCGGATACATGGCGGAAAGTGCTCGCGATAGCCAAGGGGCATGAAGGGACAAAATTTGCATCCGGCGAAGGCGACACAAGCCCGTTCGATAGAGATGTGGAGGCGGCGCTGCCGCGGTTGAAGGCGAGTATGGAGGGCGGTCGGGCTCTATTCCGTGGTTGGCAACAGCCGTGGACAAAGCCCGGCCTTTTGCGCCTAGAAAAAGGGGTCATTGAAATCACGGATCTCGGCAACCAGTTCCTGAGGCGGGAAATTTCGGGTGCCGAGGTGCTTCTTCGCTTCTTCGAGAGCTATGTTGACGAACACGCCGGCGTGAAGCCGTTTGCCGTTCTCTGCCATGCATTGCTCGAGGCGCGCCGGCCCCTTTCGTTCACCGAGCTCTACTTTGTGAGCCAGAACTATCGCCCCGGCGAGGATATACTGGACATTCTTGACGAATGTGCGGAAACGGGAATGGCTCCCAGCGAGACCGAAAAGCGCGCCTTCAGAGCCTTTTTGGTGCGCCTAACTCAAGCCGGCGTCATCGTCGAACTAGGTGAGGGGGAGCACTCGCCCTACGAGATATGGAACAAGTCGCTCGCGGAGCGAGTTGCAAGCACTCTCACATCTGAAGCAATTGCCCATCTAAGGGGGCAGAATAGGATTTTCTACGGCCCTCCAGGAACGGGCAAAAGCTATCAGGCGGATCAAGTGGCCAAGTCGTGCATCCCGCACCGAGCGCTATTTCACCCAGAGTATACGCACGCGCAATTCGTCGGCATGCTCCGACCGGTCGTTGGGTACCAACTTTCCGAGAAAAAGGAGATTTTCCTGCACGATGGAAATTCCACAGATCGGCCACCTTTCACGTATTTCAGTTTCGTGCCAGGTGTTTTCTCCCGCGGTCTCGTTGACGCATACAATGCTTTCGCCGAGGGACGCCATGTCGCCCTGATTATCGATGAGATAAACCGCGGCGACTGTGCTGCCATATTCGGGGATATCTTCCAGCTTCTCGATCGTAACGAGGCAGGCTTCAGTCAATACGGAATCAGCATCTCCGAAGAAATGCGCGCGTATCTCAACGAGACGACGCGCGGACAGTGGGATGTGAGAAAAGATGGTTTGCTCTACCTACCAGCGAACTTCTCGATACTAGCGACAATGACCACTTCTGATCAGTCGCTTTACCCTATGGATTCCGCGTTTAAGCGCCGCTGGGAATGGACTTATGTGCCAATTGAATTTCTGGGCGAACATGCCCGATGGACCTTGACAGATTGTTCGGGTAGTTGGGACTGGCCAGGACTTGTGGCTTCAATCAACCAGTGGATTGTGGCGGATCGCCAGGAGGACAAGCAGATCGGACCGTGGTTTGTCCGGGCCGATAGCGAAGGTCAGATCCCGGAGGATGTGTTCGCCAATAAGGTTCTTTTCTACCTTTGGCATGATATCTGGAGTGAGGAGATCGGCGGGGCCGGTTGCCCCTTCGAGCTTCCCTCGGGAGCAGAGTCCTTTGGTGAACTCCAAAGGATCTTTAGACAAAAGGGTTTGAAAGAGGTCTTCAAGAAAGAACTTTGGGAGCGTTTGCAAAAGCCATCTGAAGAGGGATCTGCAGATTCAACAGACCCCGGGGAATGAGCGCGTGAGCGTTCATGTGGAGACCGCAACGGCCTCCCCGGAGCGGATCAACGTGGTTGTGTGTGGCCAAAAGCGGGATGACATACCCGACCACTGGGCGGTCTTGGCCGAGGCGGGTTTCGCTTATCGCAACACGATTGGGGCGGTCGGGTTTTGCAGGGATACGGTCAGGAACGAGTTGCTCGTTAGCCTGCCAAAAGCGTTTCTCAATCCGTCGGGGTTGGCACGGCTTTCTACTGACCAGGCCTTCCGAAAAGGGGAGGTTTATCGTCTGATTCGCCTGTTTGAGCAGGTGCGGCGGGCAAACCGATTCGCAATCGAGTCACAGCAGCACACCGTGACAAACTACAACCCGGTTTCGCCCACGGACCCAGTTCTCGACTCTCTCGAAGCCGCGCTTAATTTGCGGCGGGATTTTAGGCGAAACGGTTTGTATCAGAGAAAGCGTCATCGTCAAGTACCAAATGCCTGGGAACACCCTGTTTTATGGCATCGAACCTTAGAGGCGGGGGTTCCGCTCCTCTCTGAGCGCGAGGCGTTTTTCCCGGACACTATCCACGCCAAGCGGACGCGCGACAGTCTGCATCCTCTTCGTTTGATGCAAGTGTACTGCCTGAAAGAGATTTTTGAATTGACCGGAGAGCGGAGTTGGCTCGCAGGTGTTGAAGGGCTGCCTGCGCGGGATGCTGCTAGATTACGCGGAGACCCCTCCGGACAGATGCGGAAAATGGGGCACGGCGTGTTTGATGATCGGGGTCGCTTGCTAAAACGGTTGATTGGAGGCTATTTGGCGCTTTACAGGCTT
>PUNU01000009.1 GCA_003551865.1 Syntrophomonadaceae bacterium | reverse complement strand
CTTTTCTCTTTTTTCAAAGATCTAAAAAACATGCTCCGCCGCTTATATTCGCTAACAGGTAAATCAAAAGTGTCGGTTCAGGTTCTTACCGCCCCGATAGTTGTTATGGCTGTTGATTAAGGTTTAACCTTTAGCTCGCAGCCCCGGTTATTGCCTATCTGCAGCTTTTGGTAGTCCTCCACTGCAAAAGCCGGATCAGTCTCTTGTTCTCCATCATGCATGGTTTCTGCCTGGCCATTATCAAGGTCCGGATCATCAGGCAAGCTGCAGCCAAATAAAAAAAGTAAAACCACCAGGGTGCAAAAAACGGCAGAAAGCCTTTTAACTGTAAACATGATTGAATACAAACCCTTTTTTTTTCGATTCAATAACCCGCTTCTTAATTTTATTATGCTATCCTTTTATTTTTGGCCCGGGCGATGGAACCCATCGCCGACAGTTTGCTCTTAGTGGGGGTTTATTATAAGATCATTTTACGAAAATCTATCGCAATGCGCGTTCCCGGCGCACAACCGTCCCCATGGCGCCGCTAATTCCCGGACATTGCGCAGTGTTAGGCTTAATTGAATATTAAGGTTTATGCATACAAACATCTGCCGCTTAATTTACAACAAATGATCTATGAATAAAGGTTCTCAATGATATCTTTATATTTGTCGTCAACAACACGGCGCTTTACTTTAAGTGTATGAGTTAATTCATTGGCCTCCATTGTTAACTCCTTCGGTAAGAGAGCAAAACGTTTCACCTGCTCAAAATTATCCAGCTGCAGATTTGCCTCATCCACCAGTTGTTGAAAAAGACTTTGAACCAGTTCATTGCCAATAATAGAATCGGGACTTTCCGCTATTATCCCCGACCGGGCACAATAAGCTTTGACCTCCTGAAAATTAGGAACAAGTAGAGCAGAAACATACTTTTTCCCTTCCGCAATCACCACCGCTTGCTCCAGGTAACGGCTCAGCTTCAGAAGTGTTTCAATTCGCTGCGGAGAAATATTCTTACCGCCTGAAGTAACCAGTATGTCTTTTTTCCGATCTTTCATGATCAGGTAACCATCATCATCCAATAAACCCAGGTCACCGGTATGGAGCCAGCCGTCCACCACAGCCTTAGCTGTATCATCAGGCCGTTTGTAGTATCCTTTCATTACCAGATCACCTTTTACCAGGATTTCACCATCTTCGGCAATTTTGACTTCTACCCCGGGCAGGGAACGACCCAAAGTTCCGGTCTTGAAATCATCTTTTGTATTCAAAGTAACAGTGCAGGTTGCTTCGCTTAAACCGTAACCATGCATAATCGGTATATGAATAGCCCGGAAAAAAAGATCAATGTCTTCCTGAAGGTGAGCTCCACCTGAGGCAAAAAGACGCAGCCTGCCTCCGAAAAGGTTCCTCAATTTTTTATAGACAAGCTTCTCGGCAATCTTGTACTGCAGCTCTAGCATCCTTCCCCCCGCAGCTCCACCGTCCAGCTTGCTATCGATTGTTTTCCGCCCTATGCTGACTGCCCAGTAAAACAATTTTCTCTGTAAAGCTTTCCCGGAATCAACCCGGTCATAAATGGCAGTATAGATTTTTTCAAACATCCGCGGAACTCCGCACATAGCTGTTGGTTTCACCAGGTTTACATCCTCGAGAATTGTATCCATGCTCTCTGCATAGGCAACAGCACCACCGGTATATATGTTCATATAGTGGACCACAACCCGATCGAGGACATGACTTGTCGGCAAAAACGACAGGCCCAGGTCATCTTCACTCAATTGAACCACCGTCATGTCTGATCTTATGTTGGAGATCAGGTTGTGATGGGAAAGCATAACCCCCTTGGGCTCACCTGTAGTGCCTGAAGTATAGACAATAGTCGCAATATCTTCTTTATCAATAGTCTTCAGCCGGTTTTCCAGGGTTTCTGTTTTCTGTTCACGCCTGCCTTTTTCTAATGTCCGGTTAAAACCCAGTACCGCTTGATCGACATCAACCAGCTGATCCGGGGCTACAATATACTGCAGAGCGGGAAGCTTATCTTTAATCGACAAAACTGTTTGCAGCTGCTCTTTGTCTCCCACTACAATTAATTTTGTCTCTGAGTCCCTGAGGATAAATTCAACTTGTGATGACGTGCTTTTATAGTAAATGGGCACGACAACCGCCTTTACACAAAGAGCCGCCAGATCGGTGAAAGCCCATTCAGGGGAATTGTACCTGTAAATAGCGACATGCTCTTTTTCACCTATCCCCAACTCAATAAAAGCTTCGGCCAAAGCCAACACTGAATGCCTGTATTCGGTCCAGGAAATATCCTCGTACCGGCCGTCCACCTTTTTACTTAAAGCAGTTCTGCTGCCCTGTTTTTCGGATTGTTGAAGAAAAATCGAAACCAGGTTTTCAGTCATCAGATCATCTCCTAATAATTACTTGGACTTTCAGGTATGAACTTAAAGCAGATCAGCTTCATCCAGGATGCCTGCGTGGAACATGGCCAGTTCTACAAGTTTGGGAAGTTTATCTTTGTAGTCGTTTAAGATCATCATCTTTTGCGGGTAAGGCGAACCGGCACCATGCAAGCCCATGGTCAGCAAATCTGCAGACAAAGTGCCCAGTGACATACACTCAATAAGCCTGATCATGCGCATACGGTGCTCTGTCGGGACATGAGACACTCCTTTAAGATACTTCTCCAAGTATTTACCGGTTTCTTCATTTCTCAAGTCTGCTTCACCGGGCATCGTCGCTACCAGGCCGCCGCAAATATCCTGGGCAATACGACACATCGAAAAAGGCAGCTGGGTAGCGTTATATTTGGCCACACCTCCAAGGACATAATCAGCCAGATATACCCCGGAAGAAGTCGGCTTGCCCTTAACCATTGAAGCAAGTCCCAAACCGTAAAGCGTTTCACTCATGATGATCAGGTCAGCAATTTTATCCCAAATAATCTTATCCCGTGAAACACCGTTAGCTTCAGCCATGGCGACAACCGCACCGATAACAACATCGCCGACACCCGCCCCTGCGACACCGTAAGAAGACCGATGGCCTATGGCAAATCTGTTTACCAAAGGCCAGGTGAACTCTATTTCACCATAAAGAAAAACTCTATCCCAGGGCACAAAAACATCGTCAAAAACCATGAGGGTTTCGCAACCACCAAAGCGAGGCAACCCCAGATCAATTGAGGCGTTCTCTTCCAACTTTCGGGTGTCTGAAGGTTGGCGCCCGTAAATATGGTATAAGCCGGGTGAATCGATGGGGGCAGCAAAACAAATCGCGTACTCCTTATCATTCTCTTTCATTCCCCTGGTAGGCATAATCAG